>JAPOKD010000179.1 GCA_029977825.1 Planctomycetota bacterium
TAGCTGGCGACAATGGACTGAGCAGACAAAGCAATTTCGTAATCCAGGTCGGTCGATGCCCGCCGCAACACGTCGACCGCCTCCAGTCCCATGCGTTTCAGTTTGTCGCGTGCCCGCAAGCGAGTCGCGTAACTGTCAGACCCTAGTGCTTCCACCAAACGTCTGGCCTCGTCCGAGCCAGCGGCACTATTTTTTCTTCCACCATCGGCATCAACACCGGCATCAACATCCTGCTCCTGTCCATATGAAGCAGAACTCATCGCCGAAGCAAACGCGAAAGCCAGACCGAATGACATCAGCAAGGAACAACTTCGAGCAGTCGTACGAACTTTGGACATGGTATCAATACCTCAAGCAGCCAGAAAAACCCTCACCCTTAATTTAACGACTCAAGGAACCATCGGAACAGCGAAGTCGGCAAATTCGCGTGATGAGGTTCGGTTTTCCGAACAATAGCCGCCGATGCCACCATGAATCGCCACATCTCGCTTCTGCAGAGCGCAAATCGGCGAAAACATCAGTAGTTTTTGATGGGCAGATCACACCCGCGGCCCAACCCTGAATTGAAGCTCACGGTACAACCGCGAAACTCAATGCCCCCCTGACGCTTTACCCACCCAGTCCGCTCTGCAAACACATCGCATTGAATCATGCCACTCAGCCAGACGTAGTTCCGTAAGCTGAAGCCATCTCCCGGACTGAATTGGCGACCGCTTCTCGAAACGAAACCGGCTCCAGAACCTCTGCGTCTGCCCCCAATGACAGCACTTTGGGCAGCACTTCACGGGGATGGGATACAGGTACAGTCAAGACGGCAGCACCATCGTCCTGAGCCTCCAGCTTTTGCTCAGGATGCCATGGATCCTCTCGCACCCAGGCCGCTGCACGCTGGCCTAATCTGATACGCACGAGTGTTGGCTCCTCACCGGAAAAGATACCAATCGACTTCCCGAGATGCTCTGACAGATCCACGTTCGGATCAGGCTTGAAATATTCGTCCAAAGCCGTCGCATGCCGAAAACGGTCTAACTTCCAATGCCTCAACCGATCAGCAGGGTCTTCCACCTCCGGCGCCGCGGCAACAACATAGATACTACTCTGGTAAACCGCCAAACCATAGGGTTCGACCCGTCGTGTCGTAGCGGGCTTGCCCACGGACTCGTACTCAATTTCAACCACCCGGTGCTCAAGAATAGCGCGGTGCACCGTTTTCAGCATCCCTTCCTGCTTTTCATAACTTTTCTGTGGTGAGCCGAACACATGCAGTGTTTTTCGATAACGCGAATAATGATCAAAAACTCCGTTGGGAACAGACTCCTGCACCTTATTCCAGAACGATTCAATACCCCGCCAGTACTGTGTGCCAATCAACGGGTAAAGCAGTTCTCTTCCGATGGATAGCGCAATTAGCTCGGTGGCTGAAATACCAATTTCATGGACGCCCGTATTGTTGGGACCAAGCTTGTAAACTTTGCCGCGTTCGACGGTATCGTTCTGGATATCGAACCCAGCTGCCTGCAACGCCTCTACATCCCTACGAACCGTTCGTTCGTGTAAAGTCGACAAGCCAAGGTCCGCGACCAGATCCGCACGCAATTCGTCAAGCGTCCGCCCAAATCGCGAGTACTCGAGCAATTGCAACAATTTGTGCTGTCGTATGAGCTGTTCGTTTCGAGCCATCGTCACTTACCTTCCTGCTGGACTTTGAGACGGACAGATTGTCAACGATATGGTGGACTCTGGGTAGCCCGCACTGCGCTACGGAATTTTCACTTGGACAACACACAGGGCATCAGGAAAACACATCCATCACAGGCTGTCCCTTGCCATCTTCGGTCACATAGAAGGGTCTTCCCTCGATATCAAAACCCGTTTTTGGGCTAACCCCCATCGCCTGCATGATTGTGGCATGCATGTCGGTCACCGTGACAGGGTTTTCGACCGCAAGTAATGGTCGCTCATCAGCCGTTTTGCCATAGAGGAACCCGCGTTTGGTTCCCCCTCCAAACATCACAACACTGGTGCCACCGGTGAAGTGTCGATGAAGCCCGTAATGCTTCATGTCTCCAAGCTTGTCGACTTTGTGGGTCGCCTGATCATTGGCGGATGAACCGGGACGTCCTTCCACAATCGCATCGCGACTGAACTCCGACGCGATGATTACCAATGTCCGATCCAGCAAACCACGGGACTCAAGGTCAAGGATCAACTGGGCGATAGGACGATCCATTTCGCTGTGCATGCGGGCAACCGTGCGATGACCGTCAGCGTGGGTATCCCAATGCAGGAAAGGCACATACTCGGTTGTCACCTCAACAAACCTTGCCCCCGACTCGACCAATCGCCGCGCCAGCAGGCATCCACGTCCAAACCGCGAAGTATCGTATTTTTCGTAGCTCTCTTTTGGTTCTTCGGTAATATCAAAAGCTGATCGTTCCTTGCTACTCAAAAGCCGATACGCATTGTCCATGGAACGCAGAATCGACTCCTGATGAAAATCACTCGCGAACTCGCGCTGAGGACTCTCTGCAACAAGCTTCCTGAACAAACGGTCCCGACTGGAGAACCGTCCGGGGCTCATTCCTTGCGGTGGCAAGACTGACTGTGCAGCCTGTTGGGGAAACGGCAGATTCATAGGTCCGAATTCACTGCCAAAGAAGCCGGCAGTCGTAAAGGCCTTGAGTTCTTCTTTTTCACCAACGCCCTCCAGCCTTTGGCCGATGTTGATGAACGGTGGGATCACTGGATTTTTTGGCCCCAACACTTTTGCCATCCATGCGCCTAAGTGGGGGCATGCAACCGTCTGTGGGGGCACATAACCGGTGTGCCAGTGATACTGATGCCGAGAATGCAGAATACTGCCGAGATCAGGCTGGACTGCTGAGCGAATCAAAGTGGCTCTGTCCATCACAGAGGCGATGTTTTCAAGCCCTTCGCAGATTTTGATATTGTCGACAGCCGTATCAATGGCCGGAAACGTGCTGACCATTTTCTCGACCGGCAACCCGACTTCGTAGGGAACATACGTTTTCGGATCAAAGGTATCCGGGGCGGCCATTCCCCCACCCATCCAAATCAGAATGCAGGAATCAGCAGTTGCCTCTGGTTGTACCAACGTTTCATTGGCAAGCAACTTTTTGGGGCTGCCCATAGCAAGAGTCGCTGCGCCTGCGCCAGCCATGCTTTTAAGGAACCGCCGCCTTGCTATCGCCTCTTGTAAATCCACTCTGATTACCTCTTTAACTCTCGCCTGATCATCAGGGCTAGCGAAGTCTCACATCAACAAACTGCACAGGTCTTCTTTCTCGGCCCATGTGCATCAAACATGAGCAGCATCTCATCTTACCATCAGAAACTCTGGCATCATGAATACGGCCCACAACAAGTCCTGCACCGCGGTCTCCCGCGAAGACAAGTCAGCTGCGTCTCCGGGCTCACCTTCCACGCTTGCCATTCTCAAAGCATCGAGACCCACCGACAGTTCTGCGTTGGTGGGTGGTCGCGTCAAAGCCCCAATAAAAATTTCCTGCACGACTTGCCGGTCGGACAAGTCCGACTCTGCATAACGCAGGGCACCCAACTGTAGCGTCCGGGCCAGGGTTTCTCCATTGGAAAGGTCGATCGCCTCCAGCGTGGTCAAATCTGCCGGCCTGGAGGTGACAATCTGGTCACGATTGGGTCTCCCCAAGGATCGCATCAAGAAATCGCTTTTCACCAACCCAGCCCGGACCATCATCAAATCGCCTGCTTTCCCTCGCGCCAATCCATTTTGCAACGCAGCATCGACTCCCGCATACACTGCCGGTCGCCCGGCACTGACCACCTTCTTCCACGGCCCGACAAGCTTTCCCGAGCGCAGCCTCTTTCGGCCCTGCTCCTCATCGGTATAGCTCCAATTCGGACCTGAAGCGAGCGTGATCTTCGCGCCGTTCTCAAGCGTCAGGTGCGCCTCAAAAAACAAACCCGCAAGATTCGGCCCCGAACCAGCATTGCGAGCGATAATTTCAATCTGATTCGCCGGCTCCGTGTCATCTTTCTGGACCTTCAACCACTTTGAAAGTGCAACCGTCTGGGGCTTGCTCCACTCATCGCCGGACACGACCTTGCGTTGATTGATATACAAATCGAATGCATTATCGACGGTCAATACCGCCACTCCAGTTTTGATCTCCGCAGGAACACGTAACTCCGCACGAAAAACCAGTGTCTCACCTGCTGGTGCTGGTTTGCCACCAGACTGCGACTGCCCCCAGACCCACTCGGCCTGCAAGTTGACCTGAGCAGCTGACTGCGGATCAGCTTTTCCTCTTGCAACGGGAGCATCGATCGTTGCAGGTGCGGCTCCGGTCAACTGCCAGACCGCGTCCATGAATTGTTCAGCCGTCATACGGTGAGCCCGCCGCCCAACAAAGACATGTTCAGTCGATGCTGGATCGTTACCCAGCACCTCAGAAACGCCACCATAAACAGCTGAGGTGGCAATGAGTCTTAGTACTGCTTTGAGGTTGTAGCCTGACTCGACGAGGTAGTTGGCGAGAAAATCCAGCAAGTCTTCATTCCATGGCTCCGTGTGCATTGCATCGAGTGGGTGCACAATGCCTTGCCCCATCAATTGCGCCCATAGGCGGTTGACGATCGTACGGGCAAAGCGGCCATTCCGTTGATCTGTCATCAGATCAGCCAGTTGTTTCAGACGTTCATTGGGTGGCAGCCCCGTATCAATTTCTCCCAACTCCGGGAACAACCATGCAGGAGTGGCAACTTCACCGGTTGGTTTATCGCACCGATGAATATCCAATGGCCTGTTAGAGTAGACGGCGGCCAGGGAATAGGCATCAGTCAGCTTCCATCGATCAATAAAACTGTCGTGACACGATGCACACTTCAGGTTAATCCCCAGGAACGACTGAGCGACACTTTGAGCGAATTGGATCTCAACCGTCTGACCAGCACTGACCGTTCCTCGCCACTTGATTCCATCAATGAACCCACGGCTATCATTATCAGGCGGCGAGATCAATTGTCTGGCAAATTGATCGTACGATTTATTTTCAACCAACGAACGATACAACCATTTACTGATCTGCTTGCGACCACCAGTGATGAATCCGGTACCCGTGTAGTCATTTCGCAACAGGTCATTCCAGAAGGTTAGCCAATGCTCGGCATAATCGACATCACGTCCCAGCAGGTCATCAACCAAGACTTGTCGCTTGTTTGCATTCTCACTGGCCAGAAAACGTCGTCGCTGCTCCTGTGTTGGCAGCAATCCGACCAGATCCAGTGACACGCGTCGTAAAAAAGTGGAATCGTCAACTGGCTTGGGCGGCACAAGCCCTGCCTCTTTGAAGTGCTTTCGCAAAATCTGGTCAATTGGATTGAGCCCCACGGGCCCCGGCAGATTCACTTGTCTTGGCAACAGAGGCGGTACGTAGGAATTTTCCCGAAACGTAAAACCGCTCGTCCACGGCAAGCCTTCATTGACCCAGCGGGCAAGTATCCGCCGTTGGTCCGCTGGCACACGCGGCAAATCCTTGGGAGGCATTTGCATGTCGTTATCAGGTGACGCAATCAGTTCAAGAAAATGAGACTCTTTTGCATTCCCCGGTTCAGCGGCTCCCCCCTCGAGAAACAGCTTCCTGGTGTTCAGCGAGAATCCACCTTTAGCTTCATCGCCACCATGACATTTCACGCAGTGTGCACGCAAGATGGGTACCACTTCATGTGCAAAATCGATTGCCAATGCTGGTGTTACAAGTACCAGACTAAGCACCGTGGACAACGCGGCAAGTCGACACCTCAAGCAAATCGTTGACACCCTCATGACTCCACCACGATCGTTCCAGCCATCATGTCGCACAATGTTTGCCGCCTTGCCCCAAAAATCAACAATACGCCCACTAGGCCGACAAATGGGATCGAATACACCACTTGCCCCAACCAGGACCTGACGACGACACCTTTGACGAACCCGGGCAGTTGTTTGTTGTCAGCTCGCACGATTCGGATCTTGCTAAGTTTCTTGCCGAGCTTCTGCCCCGACTTGGTCACCATGATCGCGTAAATTGTTACGGGCGATATTGCAGCAAGGATCGAAATCAGGCCGTAGCCCAAAAACGTGCCGCCAACAATCTGCCCTTCGATATCACCCTTTTCCTGATCAGTCTCGGCCGCAGCCATGGAAGCTTGCAGACCTTCGATATCGACCAACATTCCCATGACTACCAACGTGCCCAGCAGTACAACTGGCAGCATCAATAAATTGATGATGAAACCATCGATCAATGCTGCCCCGAGTCGAATCCACGGCGAGGCCAGTGGACCGATCCTAAAATTGCCTCCTGAACCGCCTCCCGCTGTCGCCGCATGCTCTTGCAGCAGCTTGCTCGTGTTTCCGGACGCCCCACCGCCGGCTGCTGGCATCCCGGCTTGACCGATCGGCTGAAGACCACCCTCGGTCAACTCGTCGAACAGTCCCGTATCGACTGCCATGGGTGCAGCGGCGGCGACACCAGGCTGCGATTTTGCAGCTGCAGATGTTGGGCCCCCAGCACCGGCAGGAGCACCGGGGGCACGTAATTGAGTACCACAAGGACACTTGACCAATTTGCCGGCTGCCGCGGGCGGAATATTGAGGACAGCCTGACAAGAGGGACACTTAATTTTCATGATAATTTATTGTAATAGATGTGTTTCCAAACCGACGCTTCAAGACTTTTTCTGTGTGCTGCGTCCATCCAACACCAAATCAAAAATCAACGCCAAGGTGACTCGAATATCACGCTGTCCAGCATCAATGTTTCGTTTACTGTGTTGTCTGAAGAACACTTCAAAATTCCCAAAGCTACATCAACTCGCTCAGGATAACCAAGATCACGTAACCCACAAACAGTGCCAACGAAATGCCCCCCGTTGACACGCCCGCGATGGCCATTCCTTTACCGGTGGCCTCACCTCGATTAGCTTTTTTGATCGCGATAACGCCACAAATCACAGCAGGAATACCGATCAAAAAACCACCGCAGCAAACAAGAGTCAACGAACAGATACCAAGCACCAACGATGCAATCGCCAGCCCCTGCTCTCCACCCGTTTGCATGGGGACAGGCTGAATGGTGCCACCGTGAGGACTATTGGATGCCGCGTACGGATTCAAGTCACTTGACGTTGTCGTAAATGGGTTTTGCTCCGGAGCCCCAAAGCCAGCACCCGGCGCGGCATTCGAAGCAGTGTCGGGGCCAGCGTTTGCTCCAGCGTTTGAAGTAAAACTTTGCGGCGGCTGTGGTGATCGATCAGCAGCAGATTTCTCCCTGTCCAGTTCTTCTGAACTTGAACTTGGTGCAGAATGTTGCCCCGGGTTTTTCCCCCCAACAGTCGGCACCCTCAGTTTTTTTCCACATTCGCAATCAACCACCTGGCCCGACATCGATGTATCGATTTCCAACACGGCACTGCAGGCTGGACATTGAATTTTCACTTTGATCACTTTCGTTTGATAAACAAAACCAGAGCGGGAAAGACTCCAGTTTGGCTGGCAAGTCGCAACCCGATTTATGGCAGATTCCATGCCTGTCACTCACCGGCACGCGCCGCACGGCCCGACGCAAAATCATCTCAAGACAAACTAGTTCGCAGTCCGAGATGCCCACAGTGTAGTCGAATTCCCCTGGGCATTACCCCCCAGATCCAAAGCGAATGTAATGCTAACCCAGTCAACGAACGGAGTTCCCCCCACAGAAACCGCGCGTGCTCATCCTCAAGCGACGGCAGTTCGCAATTATCCAAGCCCAACGAGTGTCCATGAATAGCAGAGCAGGTCTTCTGCAGGACAAGCGATTTTTAAAAAAAATCCAACTCTCCACAAAAACGTTCCTTCCCTGCCCAAACCTATGGCTACGATTGGCTTAGAATCATCAAATCCCAGCCCCCACCTGCAGAAAAACTCACTCAGGATCAACCAAGCATGTCCCTGCATTCTCCTGCTCGCCACCATCGTCAGCTTTCACATTCCCGGGACAACAGTTTTCGCTACCGGACGGCGATGATCCTGCTCTGCTTCTCGATTCTCAGCCTGTCAATCGCGTGCATCCCAGCCTCCGCAAACGCCGAGGAAAAGAAACTGATTCACGCAGGTCAGACAAGCGATGTTTTCGAAACGTTGAGCTACGGAGACACGCTGGAAAAGTGGAAACACAATGGCAACTGGCAAATCAAATCCGGCGTCATCTCACGACAGGGCAAAGGCGGCAGTCTGGTTTATGTTGGCAAAAAAATCCCGGACGACTTTGAACTGCGATTCGAGTGGAAAGTCGGCAAGGGAAGCAACAGCGGCATCTACTATCGCCCAACGCAATATGAATACCAGATCCTCGACAATGACGTGCATGCCGATGGCAAAAATCCTCGCACCAGCGCCGCATCGCTTTACTTCTGCGTTCAACCATCAAAGGACATGACCAAACCTGTCGGGCAATGGAATACCGGCCGAGTTATCTGCAAGGGAAGCGTTATCCAACACTGGCTTAATGGCGAAAAAGTCATCCACATTGACTACAAGGACCCGAAATGGGCGTCCAATGTCGAGATGCTCAGGCAAAGAGGCGGGAATCTGGAGGCCCGCGGCGCCAACCTGAGTCTGCAGGACCATGGGGACCCAGTATGGTACAGGAATCTACGCTTGAGGGAGCTTCAGGAAACCGACACGTTGGACATGACTGAAGTCGCACCGGCCATGATTCCCGCCAGTGCACTGGAGGCCGAAAAGAAAAAACTTGCCGGTATCATCAAACGACGAGAAGACGCAAAGAAGCGTCAACAACAAAAGAAAAAATGACGGCAGCGGCTTGCAGAGCGACCTTCCCCCGACAATTCCCATGAAGCGGTTTGCCGCTTTCAAATAGCAAGGCAGACTGTGACCGACCTATTTTGGAAA
>JAPOKD010000980.1 GCA_029977825.1 Planctomycetota bacterium
CCTACGGTGTTCCACCTGAATTGCTACAAACTTTGAGTGCGGAAGAAAACTTTACGTTTGACTGGCATGGCTATCGAAAAGCGATGGATCAGCATGCTATCGATAGCGGGGCGGGCCAGCGTGAATTGTTTCAGACGGGACCGCTGGAAACATTGAAGGAAGCATTGCACGAGACTCCGTTTCTTGGCTATGACGAAACGGAATCGACGGCAATCGTCAAGGGAATTATTTCCGGTGAAGGAGGCAAGGGCGAAGATGATGGACAACTACTGAGCCACCTTCATCGACCCGCAGACACCCTTGTGCGACTGGTTTTGAACCATACACCGTTCTATGGAGAGTCCGGAGGCCAGGTAGGTGATGTGGGGGTGATTACCAACGATGACTTTGAATTCGTTGTCACAGATACGCAAAAACATGCTGCGCTTACCGTACATTACGGAAAATTGATTCGTGGGGAAATAACAGAGGGTGCAGAATGCGTTGCAAAAGTTGATGTGCCACATCGTGATGCGTTAGCAAGAGCACACTCGGCAACCCACATTCTGCACCATGCACTGCACCAAAATGTAGGAAGACATGCCGAACAGCAGGGAAGCAAGGTAGAAGCTGATCGTTTGCGATTTGATTTTACAAATCCTAAGGCCATTCCTGATGAGACGTTGGTGCAGATCGAAAAAGACGTACTGGCACTAATCGATGATGAACAGCCGATCTGTTGGAAGACCGTGCCACTCGCAGAGGCAAGAGAGGCAGGTGCGATGATGCTATTTGGTGAAAAGTACCCTGATCCCTGTCGCATGGTAAGCATGGGTGACTTCAGCCATGAGCTATGTGGAGGAACGCATCTGACGAATACTTCACAGGTCAAGTCATTTGAAGTGGTCGTAGAGGAGAGTGTTTCTACTGGTACCCGGCGTATCGAGGCTTTGACAGGGACAAGAGCAAAGGAACATCGTTCCGAGACGCGTGAGTTGTTGGACAAGGTAGCGGACACTTTGCAGTGCAATGCTGCCCATGCGTTAGCTGCGACCGTGCAATTGATGGACGAGGTACGGCGACTCAAGAAAGATATCGCTGCTGGCAAGTCTGGGGAGCATACTGACACCTACAAGTTTCAAGGTGAAGGGCCTGTTGCTGATACCAATGACTACAATTCTGTACGTTCATCAGTACGCGAGATCACTCGGAGGCTGAACGTTGCCATCTCTGACGTGGTCGATCGATTGAAAGCACTGCTGGGTGATCGAGATCGACTTGTCAAAGAACTGAAAGCAGCTACGGCAGGTGGCAAGTTGTCAGCCGATGACTTGATTGCCAGTCATGAGCAGGTAGGCAATACCTGCCTGATTGTTGCCGAGACACCGGGGGCAAATCCTAATGTGATGCGAGGGTGGATTGATCAGATTCGAAAGAAAATGGATTCGCCTACGGCGGTCCTGCTCGCCGCAGTTCAGGGTGAAAAGGTGGTATTGGTCGGTGGACTGAGTCGTGACCTTGTGGATCGTGGACTGAAGGCCGGCGATTGGGTGGGCGCGGCTGCCCGAGCTGTCGGGGGCGGTGGAGGCGGCCGACCGGATATGGCTCAGGCCGGTGGCAAGGACCCGAGTCAATTACCGGCTGCTCTTGAGGCTGCCCGGGAGTCGATGCGACAGCAGGTTTCCGAGTAAGACGTCTCAAGAGAGCTGTTGTTTCAGACTGAGTTTTTGGCGGTTCCGGGTTCAAGTTTTTCGGATCATCAGCCATTTGCATGCAAATGCAAATGGCTGTTTTTATGGGGTTTCTCGCCTTAAGGTCAAAACGGTGCATGCAAGCCGTCAAATCAACATTGACATTCGCAGCAGGCGGTTGCTAATCGACACCTGATGGCGGCCTGTGAAGCTGCCAGGCACGATGCAAATCAGACCTTCTAGCTTGGAGTTTCATCGTTGGTGAACGCTTTGCGGGAAACGTTCGCTGGCCGTCCAACCTGGTCGGAGCACGTTTTGCTGATATCGACGATTCCTGGGTCAATCGTCGCCGTCAGCGGCTCCACGTTGAAACTTCGCTGAGCATCAGGACGCTGCTTCGGTGGCGTCCTGATGCACGA
>JAPOKD010000516.1 GCA_029977825.1 Planctomycetota bacterium
CTGGGATGTTGAATAGTGGAAAAACGAGCCTGGTGGCGACGTTTTTAAGTCAAGCAGGACGCGCTCGCACGCTACGTGGTGCAAACAACGCCGAAGGAACACACCGGTTTGTTCTGTGGCTACCAACTGCCTGGGAACAGGACACAGAACTTTGGGCGTTATTGATGGATCGAATTGGTGACGCGTTGGGACAACAGCCCGAAATGCTTGCCTCAGACCCGGCAAACGCACACCGCCAATACAACAATACCGACGGTCAGGCAGAGGCACTTGCTGTTCCCTTAATTGCAACCGACCCTGCCCTCAATTCCATTGGCGTCGCTTTACTGGACTGCCCCGACATTGTTTCCGACGCAGAGTTGGGACTCGGTTCACCTGAGGTGCGACGCGAACTGCTCGGAAGAGCCGCGTCCCTTTGTTCGGCATTTCTCGTTGTCGCATCGGCGGAATCATCACGCGACAGCACATTAGGGGATCTGTTGCGTCTGGCATCTGATCTGATGCCAGGTGTACCACGCATGCTGGCTGTGAATAAGGTTCGACCACAGCAAACTCCCGACCTTGTATTCGAGACTTTTCAGCCTCTGGCACGATCCAACGGGATCGAAACCATCTACGCTGCTTATGATTTCGAAGTTCCTGGCAGCTTGCCGTTCATCCCCAAACCGGAAGAACAGACACTCCCCGATGAACTTACCAACAGCGATCGCCTTCCTGTTTTCTTTTCAATTGCGGAGGATCCAAACGATAATCCACCGGCGTGCATTTCCGAGGATCGACTTCTGGGCTCACTGCCAACCCGACTTGACCGGGGACAGCTCTTTGAAAGGTTCAGCCATGCGCTCGCCTCCAGTTTGCGCAATGTAATCTGGGAAGACGCCTTCGTCGTGCTGGATCGCGATTCAGCTGCCGCACAGAGGGCCACCGACAAAGCCCAGAAGTGCCTTCTGGACGCTGCTCTTGATTTCTTTGCACATCGTCAGCTTGGCGGGGAAGTCACGGAACTGAGACTACACCAAAGCGAACGCATTCTCCGGCAACTGATGGAATCTTTTTCCGCGACAGCTCCGTGGTATGCGCGACTTGGCGTCAGGCTCAACACCAGAATACGAGCCATTCTTGGCGGTGCCACCGATCTCCTCAAACAACTCACTCCCTCGGCGTTGGCGAAACGCACTGCAGGTGAAATCAAGGACAAGTTCCAACGGGGCGAGTTCGGGGGCTTGATGACGCCGGAATCCCTCGGGACATCCCTCGAACGTTACAACGGAACTGTAAATCTTCCGCACTGGTCAACAGCCGATGGTAAACCATTGAGCGAAGAAAAGTGGTTACAGGCCTGTGAGGATGCTATCCAGCGTTTTGAGCGTGACGATTTCACATCGCTTGATGCTCGCCGACTGGATGAAGCTGTCAGAGAAATGTGGAAGCAGATCCCTGCTCACAAGAAGATTGTCGCTGGTCTCACTCCGCTGGCTCTGATGCTTGCCGCATTCGGCGCTGTTCTGATGCTGCCCATTGACGGTGGTGGCACCACGCTTGTGATGTCGGCCTCGATTCCAGAGCTACTTGCTGCCGCAGGACTCACTACGTTATCGACATTCTGGGCCGGTGGCCGCAATACAAAGAACGTGGGTCAGCAGGCTGCACGACAGCAGTTAGCCGATTTTCATGCGGTGCTTTGCGACGCCTTTGGTGTTGCTCGAATGACCGAACCAGCAAAGATCCGTGTAGCAGGCAGCAATGAAAAGGTCCTGCCGTCAAAAATCGTCGTGCGTGACGCAGTTGAATGCACACTGCAACTCTACCACATTCGAGACGAATTCCAGAAGGAACTACAACGCAGCGTACCCCGCAACGGTCCGCCAAGCCCCTGAGGAACAACTGCTCCATGTCAAACTCTGTCACCGATACACAGACCGACGCAACGCTGGGTCAGCCAGGACTTGAGTACCTGACCCGCATCCGGCGAGCGACTGCGAATGTGCTGGGCAACAGTCCCGCAGGACGCGAAGTGCTAGAGCTTTGTGATGACCATGCGGAAGCACGCGCTCGAATTTTGGACGACAGAAGCAGTGGCCTGACCGTAGTTGCGGCGGTGGGGGCTACCGGCCAGGGAAAATCCTGGATCATACGCCAACTCCTGCGTAACCGAGAGACCCGGCAGCAAATCAAAAGTGGAAACAACGCTGATCAGGCAACCGAACAGCTCATTTGGGTCGGACCGGCCCCACCTGATAACCTGGATACCGTGCACGAACAATATGTGCATTGTTCGATGTCCGAGATGCAACCGATCGGCACTTCCTATCTGTTAGTCGATGCGCCCGGGGCGACCGACGATCGAAAAGCGATCGCTCGCGTAGCCAAGAGAGCACTATCACTGGCATCCGTGATGCTGCTAGTTGTTCGTCGCGATCAAATCCGCAGCGAGACCATTGCTGCGTTAGCTACGGCCAGCGAGGGGACCATAGTGATCCCTGTGATCAGTTGCGTCCGCTCCAAAGACGACCACCTCGCCGCAGAAGTCGACACTCTGGTTGCCCGTATGCGGAAAGCAGCTCCAAGCAGTACGATTGCACTGCCGGTAATTGTGGATGATTTTGAAATAGAACATCGGTCTGAATCGCAGACTGGCAAGCAAGCGGCCAGTGAAATTGCGGAGCGGCTTAAGAGCGAACTTGAATGTGCATGGGCTGGTGATCGCCGACGAAGCGCCCGGCTAGCGGCGATAGATTCGCGATTCCACGTTGCCTTGCACGCCGTCCTGAGTGATCAGCTGCCCGGCCTCACGGCTGCCGTCCGAAGACTCAACGCAGAAGCGAAATTACTGCCCGCAGAGATTGCTGAAACACTCGTCGGCCGCGATGGTCCCCTGCGAGCTGTGGTGCGTTCTCGCCTTCGACTTAGTCTGCTCACCGAAACATTAGCATTCTATTTTCCCTATCGAACCTTCTTGTCCCTACTGAATCTGACTCATGGCGCCTGGGACCGCGTATTACTGTCGCTGTCGGGATCCTTGCCCTCTCTCGCGGGAGCCATTTGGACAAGCACCAAGAACCTCAGTGCAAATCGAGGTGCCGAGCAGGATTTGCGTGAAGGGATCCAACAGCGCTGTTCCGCTGCGGTCAAAGACAGACTCGGTCCATTAGCAGAACGCTTTCACGATGAACTGCTCGAGTTGCGAGCTGCGAAATCTGCGAAAAACTCAAGTGTCACCCACGGAACCAGAACGCAAGTTGCCTATCTTGCCGGAATCGACAGTCTTCAAGAAAACTCGCAGCGTATCTTTGATGAAGAGGTCGAGCGAGTCGCACCATCCCGGGTCACCGCAGCCATATGCGGACTTTTGGGTACAGGCCTGTTCTGGCTGTTGATGGCGGGTCCCATTGTGGCGTTATATCGGGGATACTTTGACGCAAGCTATGACGCATTGAGCCAGTTGGGTGGAGAGCTGACAAGTTTCCCCAGACCTGACCTGGCAATGATGCTAACCAGTTTGCTGCTTTCTTCTCTTCCGACGGCTATCTTTGCGATGCTGGTTTTATCAGCTTGCCAAAGTCGCTCGAAAGTTCGAAAAGCAGAAAAGAGAATTCGTGATGTACACCACGAAACCATTGACCGACTGCAACGCGAGGGCGTGCTTCGGCTGAGTTGGGATGAACCCCTGCTCGCCGATGCTGAGTTTCTACTTTCAGCCGGTGCCGCCGACATGGAGTCATGATGCCTTTGCCAACCCTGATTTTAAAACACACCTTCCTAGCGGAAGCCGTCGTTGCTGACAATTCGCCTACAGGTTTTTTTGGCATCCTGCTGAGTGGCGGTTTGGTCGGCATCCTGATCCTGCTTGTGCTAGCAGGTCTGAGTATCACCGCGGCTTATCTGCTATTTGATCAGGTGATGACGTTAAGGCGGAAGGAAGTGTTGCCCGACGGGGTAAGTGACGCGGTTCGCCAAGCTTTGCTGACAGGTCGACCAGCTGAGGCCGACGCCGCATGTCGCCGGGTACCAAGTGTCTTGAGTGTTGTCCTGCTTTCCGGGCTTTCCGAATTCGAATTTGGCTGGCGCGAAGTAGAGAAGGCCGTCGAGGATGCGTTAGCCCAACAGTCTGCGCGTTTGATGCGTCGCATTGAGTACCTATCCGTGATTGGAAACATCGCACCAATGGTCGGCTTGCTCGGGACCGTTACTGGCATGATCTTTGCCTTCCAACAGGTTGCCGCAACCCGCGGCGCGGCAGGCGCTGGAGATCTGGCCGAAGGCATTTATCAAGCTCTGGTGACCACCGTATGCGGCCTGGTTGTCGCGATCCCAGCACTGGCCATTTACGCAGTCTGTCGTAACCGTGTCGATTCGCTCATTGCCGAAGTCGCCTATCAAAGCCAACACGCACTCGCCCCCATCAAACGCCGCCCGGCCAGTCGAACCCGTCAAACAGCGAACAATCCGCCCACTGCTTCAGGCAAGTTTGCTGCAGCAAACCCTGCTCAGGGCAGAAAACCCACCGACCGCCCCCCGGCAGCCACGCCCTCCAAACAACCGCCGCCGGAAGGTAACTCACCAGGGCAGTGAGACGGTGACTCGATTCCAGAAAGCTAAATCGCTTCCAAGGCAGGATGCATACCCTCTGTCGTTGAACACCAACGAATCCCCTGACGCCTCCGCAAACATCGTCACACATGTAATGCTGGGTACCCGTCACGATAGGAATGTACGCAATGGAATGCGAAACCCGAACCGTTACTGACTCGCGTTCC
>JAPOKD010000203.1 GCA_029977825.1 Planctomycetota bacterium
GAAGTGCGGCAGCTTTCGAGCGGGCTCGAAAGCTGATGCCGGGAGGAGTCAACAGTCCCGCGCGAGCGTTTGGAGCAGTTGGTGGTACGCCTCTCTTCATTGAGCGAGCTGAGGGACCTTACCTGTTTGATATCGATGGTCGGCGTTATCTGGATTACATCGGTTCCTGGGGCCCGATGATTTTGGGACATGCGCATCCTGAGGTGATTGAAGCGATCACCAAGGCAGCGGAACGCGGCACCAGTTATGGTGCTCCTACGGAGGCCGAGTCAGCCTTGGCGGAACAGATCATTGAAGCTGTTGACAGTGTTGAAAAGGTACGTCTGGTCAACAGTGGAACGGAAGCCACGATGAGTGCGATTCGCGTGGCTCGGGGCGCGACCGGCCGCGATAAAATTATCAAGTTCGCCGGTAACTATCATGGGCATGTCGATAGCTTGCTGGTCGCTGCGGGCAGTGCCGCTGCCACACTTGGCGTGCCTGACTCGCCCGGCGTTACTGCTGGCGCTGGTCAGGACACAATTGTGCTGTCCTACAATGATTGTGATCAGGTTATTGCTGCCTTTGCTGAATTTTCAGGTCAAATCGCTGCCGTCATTCTGGAACCCGTTGTCGGCAATATGGGGTGCGTCCCCGCGACGCCTGAGTTCATGGCCTGTTTGAGAAGTGAAACCGAGAAGGATGGTGCGATCCTCATCTTCGATGAAGTGATGACTGGTTTTCGTCTGGCGTTCGGCGGGGCGCAGGAACTTTATGGAATTCGTCCCGACATGACCACACTGGGAAAAATTGTGGGAGGTGGGATGCCGCTGGGAGCCTATGGTGGCCGAGCCGACATCATGGATCAGGTACTGCCAGCCGGTAAGGTTTTTCAGGCTGGGACGCTAAGTGGAAATCCGGTAGCTGTTGCTGCCGGTAGCGCGACACTGAGACTGTTGCGAGACGATCCGCCCTATGAACAGTTGGAAGAACGGGCCAAGCAATTGGCCGCTGGTCTGGATCGTGGGGCAACCGCAGCAGGAATCCCCCATCAGGTACAGCAGGTGGGAAGTATGATCACGCTGTTCTTCAATCCTGATCCCGTGCATGACTGGCAGGGTGCAGATCGATGTGATCGCGACGCATTTGGTCGCTACTTCTGGGGATTGATCAATGAGGGAATTTATATGCCCTGCAGCCAATTCGAAGCTCTCTTCTTCAGTCGATTGCATACGGAGGCAATGATTGATGAAACGATTGATGCGGCCGCAAAAGTGCTCAAAACGATTGCTTGAGGAGGGCGAGACTGGCAACAAGCTGTCTCAAGGAGCCAAACTCCCCCCGCAGCACGCAACGCACCTGCTGGACCAGGTCGCGTTGCTGGCATGGTCTCTGGCCGAACAAGGGAAGCCGGACCTTGGAACGATCTCAAGTAGTGTTGGGCGTTCGGATCACAAGGTTTCGGATCTCGGTCATGTCTTCCATGGCAAAGCGAATGCCCTCGCGGCCCAGACCACTGTCTTTGACGCCCCCGTAAGGCATGTTGTCGACTCTCCAGGATGGAATGTCTCCGATCACAACGCCACCCACGTCCAATTTATCCCACGCCTTCTGCATCTTGTAGAGGTCACGCGTGAATACACCTGCCTGCAAACCAAACGTACTGTCGTTGACTTCACACAATGCCTCGTCAAATGAGTCGAAACGACTCAGCACTGCTAC
Source organism: Planctomycetota bacterium (assembly GCA_029977825.1). Taxonomy (GTDB): domain Bacteria; phylum Planctomycetota; class Planctomycetia; order Pirellulales; family Pirellulaceae; genus Rubripirellula. The sequence continues at coordinate 1,702 of JAPOKD010000203.1, forward strand.
AGGGCCAAACGCTTCACCAGCACATAGGGGCTCATCTCGGGGCACTTGCTCCAGCAAGGTTGCTTCGAGCATGGCACCCCGCCGCTGACCTCCACAAAGAAGTTTGCCTCCCGCGCTCAATGCCGATTCGATCCAGTTCTCAAGACGTGCAGCCTCGGATTCCGAAATCATGGGACCAATGAAGGTACTCTCCTCCTTGGGATCACCCGCAACGAGTTGTTGTGCTGCAGTTACCAGTTTGTCTCGAAGTGCTTCATAAATACTTTCGTGAACCATGATCCGCTGGACACCAATGCAACTTTGGCCGGACTGATAAAAAGCACCGATCACCAGCCGCGATACTGCATCATCCAAATCGGTATCGTGATCAATGATACAGGCTGCGTTGCCACCGAGTTCCAGAACGACGGGTTTCTTGCCTGCTTTGGCTTTCAAATCCCAGCCCACCTCGGGTGAGCCAGTGAAGCTAAGCAGCTTCAGGCGGTCGTCCGTGGTGAACAGGTCAGCTCCGTTCCGATTGCAGGGTAAAATCGAAAACGCACCCGACGGAATATCTGTTTCTGCCAAAATCTCACCTATCATGAGCGCACCGATCGGGGTGCGACTTGCTGGTTTGAGTACGAATGGGCAGCCAACTGCCAATGCGGGAGCGATTTTGTGGGCTGCCAGGTTCAGTGGAAAGTTGAAGGGAGAAATGAACGAACAGGGACCGATCGGTACCCGTTGGAACATCCCCCGGTAGCCCTTGGCGCGAGGAGAAATCTCAAGGTTCATGACTTCACCACTGATCCGTACCGATTCCTCTGCAGCGATGCGGAATGTATCAATCAGTCGTGATACCTCACCACGCGCGTCATGGATCGGTTTACCAGCCTCGATACATAAGGACATCGCCAATTCATCGAATCGCTCTTCGAATCGCTTGGCGCAATGCTGCAAAATCGCCTGCCGCGCATAGGGTGGCAGACGCCGCATCTCATCGTTCGAATCTGCTGCTGCCTGAATGCCTGCATCGATGGCTTTGGCGTCAGCGATCGCAACACGCGTAGCGACTTCACCCGTGTATTTGTCAGTGACAACCAAATCCTGATTGGGAGCACAGGCCTTTCCGCCCAAGTAGTAGGGGTAATTTGATTTGAGCATCGCAGAGACTCCATAGAGGCGGCGTGGTTGAATTGTGATCCACGGTGTCGAACGATGAGCCGCCGACGATCAAGCTGTCATTTCTCAGTCATACTAAACTTGGGTAACGTTTGTTCAATGCCCGCAGTTCGGGCGACAAAGGCATTCGAATGCCCCAGCGACGACGTTCGCTGACCACATCCCTGACGCGTGTTCAGATCCAAATCTCCGCATCACCCTGCAGTCCCAGCAGTTTTGACCTTTGATTGCGAATTTGTTGTGAATCCATGAAAGCAGATTTGCGAAGGGACCGGATCAATAGGTGTCGGATCAATGGGCGATCGCTTTTGAAGAAGATGCTTATCAGCAACGGTTGAGAAGCATGTGACGGAAGCCATCGGCCCGCGGTGGCCTTTCCTGCCCAGATGGGATGCTCGGATAGTGAATGCAGCTAATGGGGAGCAGAGCGACGCAAGTCGTCAGTCTTTGACGGGAGCTGGAGCGAAGACTTCCCGAATCCGGATTCCGAATTTGTCACCGATCTTTACGGTTTCACCTGTCGCGATGGGTGACCCACCAGCCTCTAGCGTTAAGGGTTGGTCGCAATGTGCTTCAAAAGTCAGCATCGCACCGGGGACCAAATTCACGATGTCTTCCAGCGACACACTCTTGCGAGCCAACGTCACGCATACGGGCGTTTGGATCGAAAGCACTGCACGAGTGTAGTTGGTGTTCGGATTGACACTCATAAGGGCGTCTTACTTTTCCTAGCGGTTCTGGCAAGTTAGGGCATTTGGAGCGGCCCCTAACCGCTATTATCGGCCCGAGTAAGCTCAAAGCTTGCCCAGACTCCTCTAATCGGTACCAAAAACCCCACGAAAGCAAGCATTTCCGAAGCAAACCCCCCACTGGAGGGTATGGGGAGGCCAGTCGCGGGGATACATTATGCCCTGCCTGAAGTGCGGGTTAATTTTCCACAAACGCTTCGGCAACGCATTTTGATAATCACTGTTCTTTTGAAATAGAAAGCTGCGAGATGTGCCTACTGGCTGTTCAGTACCGCTTGGTCCCCGAAAGTCCTATTCTCGTCGCAGCGAACCGAGAGGAGTACGTAGACCGTCCGAGTCTGCCTCCATCGATTCAATCCGGCAAGCCACGCGTCCTTTGTGGTATTGATCAAAAAGCCGGTGGCTCATGGCTCGGCGTCAATCAGAACGGTCTCTTCGTCGGCCTCTGCAACAGGGCAACCGCAACGCCGCTCTTCGGACAACGCTCACGTGGTTTGCTAGCTTTGGACTTGCTTCGCTGTACATCGGCGAGCCGGGCTCTGGAGAAGGCAGAGACGGAGTTTGCGAAGACTCGCTACGACGGCTGCAACATTTTGATTGCTGATGCCAAGAATGGATACGCGATTCACGCCGATGAGCGTCAGGAAGTCGTTGAACTGCAAGACGGTTTGAATATCATCGGTGCCCGGAATCTAAACGATCCTGACGACCAGCGAGTCCAGATGGCTCGACGGCTCTTAACGCTTCAGACTCTCGATTCTCCTGTCAAGTTCCTTGCCGTGGCCAGCAAGGTTTTTGCTCGAGCTCCTGTCGGGCCTGGGCGTCCCAGCATGGTGGTCCGAAATGGCGACTACGGCACGGTCAGCAGCACGCTGATTGCTCTGGGGGTCAAGCCAAGGGATGCGATTTATCAGTTCAGTAATGGCGCGCCTGACCAGTCAAAGTACGAGGATTTTTCGCCAATGCTGCGTGATATCCTGAGTCGCGGACTGCGTGAAGCTCGTACCAAGGCGAAGGCCCAAGGCTAAAGAGCGAAATCCCACTGCTAAAGGGAGTTGTGCCCGATCAGCGTCTGCCAGAATTTCCATCCACTGGGAGTTAGGTCTGAGATGCTTCGGGCCAGCATGGTTGAGGTCAGGATGCTTGGGTTCGGAGTCATGCTTGGGTTCGGAGTCATGCTTGGGTTCGGAGTCACAGTGCAGGCGTTTTGTGACTGGCCTGTTCGCTCATGAAGTCGGTTTCAGCTAAATGGTTTGTGCAAACGACCTTGCTGTTGTGCGCGACGCTCGTTTCTCGATTCATGCTCGTGGCATCAACCAAGATCGGTTTTCGAAAGTAACCTGTCAGGCGCGGTCTGCTTTGGGGGAATTCTGGGACTTTCTTCGTTGGACATGCCCGTCGTCGTACGCTGCTTTCGCCGGACTTTCTGTCCACACAGACTGGGGCAATTTGCTTGCCACAGCCTCAGCTCGTTCAGTTCTGGCAGCTCGAGGATCGCGGCATTTGTGTGGAGCTCCGGAGAATTTGGTTAGTTTCCGTCAGCTTCGGAGTATCTTTCCCGCTAGATTGACCAAATGTGAGGGGAACAACGCTTGCATCTGTCGTGTTTTTAGCCATCGTTGAACGTACCAGTGTTTCGAGTTCGCAACCGGCGCTGTTCATTCTCTTCTTCCGGTTTTCTATTCACTTTGGATTCTGATGTCATCTGATCGAATGCTTTCGCTTGAGGGTTCGCGTTGCTTGGTCACAGGGGGTGCTGGCTTCATCGGTTCTCATCTGGTGGATGGTTTGTTGGCCGCAGGCGGGACCGTCCGGGTTTTAGACAACTTCAGCACCGGATTTCGCCGAAATCTTGAGCATCTCGGCGCGGGTCAGATCGAGGTTGTTGAAGGAGACGCATCTGACGTTGAAGTTGCCAGGCAGGCCGTGGCAGATGTGGATTTGGTGTTTCATGCGGCGGCAATGGCGAGCGTACCACGTAGCATGCGAGAACCCGATTTGTGTCATGCGTGGTGCACCACCAGTACGGTGAATTTGCTTCAGGCAGCAGCTGTTTCTGGTGTTCGTCGGCTCGTGCTAGCGTCCACCAGTGCGGCCTATGGTGATTCCACTTTTGTGTCCAAGCGAGAGACGGATCCATCGGCGCCACTATCGCCTTACGCCGCTGCGAAGCTGGCAGCTGAAGCATATTGCCAGGCGTTTCAGCGTGGCTTTGATATTGAGACCGTCGTGCTTCGTTACTTCAATGTATTCGGGCCCCGGCAGGACCCGCAAAGCGAATACAGCGCTGTGATCCCGAAATTTGTTTCGATGATTCTTTCAGGAGAACGTCCGGTCATTTACGGTGATGGGCAGCAGTCACGCGATTTCGTATTCGTCAAAGATGTAGTGCAGGCAAACCTTCTCGCGGCGACTGCAGCTGACGCTCCGGGTGGAACATTCAACATTGCACGTGGGGAACGCACAACACTGCTGCAACTGCTGACCAATCTGCGAGATATGCTTGGCGAACATATCGAACCCATCCATGAGCCGCCCCGAGCTGGTGATGTACGCGATTCGCTCGCTGATATTTCTGAAGCCCGCAGCCGGTTGAAGTTCGAGCCTGCCACGACGATTGCCGAAGGGCTTCGGCAAAGCGTTGAGTACTATCGCAGCGTTGTTTGACCGGAGTGATATCAGGCTGAGCTGTCGAGAGTCGGGAACTGTCTGCGTTCGACCGACGCGGCAGATGTTTCACCTTTGTCAGTTGGTATTCTTTGTATCTCAGATGTCGGTTTGACGAACGTTGTGGCGTTGTCAGATTTTTGGTGGTGGGATGGGTTTGACGGAAGGTGGCAAAGTTTTGTACGGCAGATGGTAGTCTGCGAAGAGATCTGCACCGTAGCCACGCCGCATCTCCCATTTGGCGCGTGCGGCCCATGGTGAACCTGGGTGGTTCTTGATGACGGTAGCGAACTGGTCGTTTGCCCGATCGACGTAAGGTTTGGCGTCTTCCGTGCGGATTTTCTTGACGGTTCGAAGGTCCCAATGAACCAGCCGTTTCTTGCCTTTCATCGGGGCGGCCGTTTTCGGGTTGGCGATGAAGGCATCCAAGGCAACACCATATTCATAGATCCTCGCCTGATAGGCAATCAGTTGAGCGAGTATCAGATCGTAATTGGCTTGCCATCGAGGGTCAGGTTCCTGTTCTCGCAGATGCTGCCCGGCAAGCAATGCCTGTTCGGCTTCTGCCATGTACCTTAAATGCATCTTGGCCTTTTCCTGCTCGCGTCTTGCCTGTGTGATGAAGTCCTGTGGTTTGAGTGAAAATGTCAGACGCATTTCGATTGCTTTTTTATTTGCCTCTGCGTAGGGGTTCAGGTCCTGGATGACTTTCCAGATCAATGAACGCAACGGAAATTCACTGCGGTCTGTCAGCACTTCAATTTTGGCACGCAAGTCTGGCCGGTAGGGACGCAAGGCTTCCATGTCATATTTTTCCTTGTAGCGGCCCACCAATTCAGACTCGGCACTTGGCAGCATGAAGAAAATGCCATTGGTTTCGCGTGCTAAACGCGATTGTTCGTAAGGGCCAAAACCGCTGCCGAATGCATCACGTCGGCGATGAAAACCATTGGTCTGAAGTTGTTCTGGAAAAGCGGTTTCAGGGCCGCGGTCCATTTGCAGATAGTGATGCCGATTAGTCTGTGGGTGTTGCCAGTGCAGAAACGCATAAGGTGAGCCAAAAACTGACTCACGGCCCAACACATACACTTTGCAATCCGCGGCTTTGGCAACGCTGATTGCCTGTTCTATAAATCCATCGTTGTTTTGCCGGTCACCACTTTCGTCGCTTACCAGAACCAGTGCCATTTTGCGTCCCCGGCGTGCGAGGTCGCGATAAATGCCAATCGCCCGCCCAACGGCTGAACTCATCAGTTCTCTTCCGGTCCTGTCGACAGGTATTTCGTCGATCGCTTTCCTGATCTCGTCGCGGTCAGCGGTGGGTTGATGAAGTGTGTGATCGATAAACATTTCACCGTAGCTGGTCACGGCTGTCATCAAAGCTGTCTGTTTCGCTTTGTTGTCGGTGCGACCTACGATCCCTAGTTGTTCATAAACTGTTTCAATTCGGTCGCGGATTTCCTGCTGGTCATCTTTCATGCTTTCCGACTGATCGAAGCACCAGACCACCAGCACGGGACTCTCGTCCAGCATCCAAACCAGTTCCTGAGACAAGCGATCCAGAGCATTCTGGTAACTGTCAACAATGTCCCGGGCTTCACCCTTCACTTCACCATCAGGGACCGCCTCAATCAGGGCTACCGAATCAGGAATGCCGATGGTGGGGGCGGCAATACTCAGTTGGGATGTGTTGGCTTTGGCCATTAACGACTGATCAAGCGTTGGCAGGTTGGCCGCCGCCGCAGCAGCGCTGACCGGTGCAGGAGCGGAGTTGAATAATGCAACATTATCCAACACCACATCAATTTCGGGATCCAATTCAACCTCAACAGGAGGGTCTTCCACTTGATCAGGTGGTGGTACAACAACAAATCTCGCGGCCTCCTGTTCAATCTCCTCGTAAGTCACGGCTGCCAACAGCAGCAGAATCGCTGTGTGGACAAGTAAGGAAATCGTGGTCGGCATCATTCCGACCACTTGCTCACGAAATGTGAGAGGATCATCGTGCCAAGGGTCTGCCTTGAGATTCACCACGGGGTTCTTGAGGGGCGTGTTTGTTTTTCCAAATGGGACTTGGGAAGACATCAAGCATTCTCGGGCTGTGGAAACGGCGTTCACCTGTTGGTCAACTTCATTGTAGCGGCGAGGTTTGCACGACGAGATGTCGTTTTGCTGAATTCTGC
>JAPOKD010000734.1 GCA_029977825.1 Planctomycetota bacterium
CCCTACTCGGCCCGCCTCGCATTGTTTTGCTGTCACTCCCGTGACCGGTGTGTGGTGCGCGTCCGCGATGGTGTGCACCCGACGCTTTCCCTCTCTGAGTGCTCCCACCCTGTGAACGACGATCAACCGATCCACGGGATCGCTTTGCAGCTTGCGGACTCTTTTCACCTCGTGAGCGTGGCGAGCGTGCCTTGTGACTGGCCCCACGTTTTGTACCGTGCGTTGTACTGTGCCCCTGACTGTGCCCTTTGCCGTGCACACGGCTACTCTGAATTTTTGGACCGTGCTGCATCATCCTGAACGTCATCAGATGCGGCGGTCCACCACGCTGCACACCCATCGGTGCTCCACGCGACTCAGATCCCAGCTTTCCCCACTTCCAACCAGCAGCCCAAGGCGGACCGCCTCGATGGTGTGTTACAAGCGAAGGGCGTTGTGCAATAGCAGTTTCACGATGATCCAAAACAAAACAAGCTGTAACAGCCAACATCAAGACCCGAGTCAACATGATTCAATCCCATCCTTCAGAATATAGGAAGTGTGTAGCGTGTAGCGTGACGGCGCACCGAATTACCTAGGACTGTTGAATCATTAGCTATCAGGCGCAGCAGACCATTTGCTGTACGGCACAGGTCAAGCAACTTTGCTTACCGTGCCATCGCCTATCCAAACCCCGCCCCAACCTTGAGGTTCCGAAGCGTCTCAGAAAGTCTGTTACAAATGACAAATCTCTCGAACCAGTCATCTCATCATCAGCCAGCAGCTGTGCGACAAAGCCGATAGGTCATCAACCCCAGTCAGCAGAGGCCAGAATGGTAACGACCAGTCTGCTATAAAAGACGGGATGCCCCACCAATGCAAGGATCCGCTTGTCTGCCCGGCAGCTCGGTCATCCATCCAACCTCTGCTATCCATCAAGTCACTTCATGAAATACATCACTGCAACGGCGATCACTGTCTTCTACATGACGCAACTTCTGACCGTTTCTGCACAAAATACAAATAACACTTCCATTCACGTATTGATTTGGGACGAGCGTCAACCAACTCAAGCGGTCGCCTACAAAGATTTCCTTGGCAACGAAATTGCAAAACGGCTCACTGAGAATACGTCCGATTTTGAAGTGCGTTCTGTAGCTTTGGATGATGCAGACCACGGCCTCACCGCTGGCAATATTGAATGGGCTGATGTAATCATCTGGTGGGGACACGTTCGACAAAGTGAGGTTCCTGAAGAGAAAGCTCGATTGATCGTGAATTACATACGAGAAGGAAAGCTGGACCTGATTGCGTTGCACTCGGCTCACTGGGCTCGCCCTTTCATCGAAGCGATGAATTGGCGTAGCATCGAGGACGCCAAGGAGCACTTCACGAAAAATGGCTGGAAAGGTGAATTTGTGATCGAGTCAGTCAAGCCGCCACGAGAACGAACCGTTCCGATCCACGGCAGTACCGTGACGCCCTCCTATTTTGGCTACAAAAAAAACCAGAACCAATTTCAAGCCATCGTGCATTTGCCCTGGTGTTGCTTCCCAGACTACCGGCCTGATGGCGAACCAGGACTTCTGACCACGCAGTTGCCCGAACACCCAATCGCTCGTGGTTTGCCGCCAACGTTTCAAGTGCCGAAGACCGAGATGTACAACGAACCATTTCATGTACCAGCACCTGATCAAGTTATCTTTCAGGAAACATGGAGCAAAGGTGAACGGTTCCGCAGCGGAATGACATGGAATATCGGTGAAGGTAAAGTTTTCTATTTCCGACCGGGTCATGAAACCTACCCTGTCTACAAGCAACCGGAGATGATCCAGGTATTGCAAAACGCATGTCGTTGGCTGGGCAAATAGACAGCCATCGTTCAAACTGCGACATCTATTTATTTTGACAACGTGTTGAGCATCATCCTGCAAACAATGGCATACTCAGAAACATTACGGAAACAGTCACAACTTGTAGCCACGGCATTCCGTGCATCAATTTTCATCGGGACTGTTTTGAACGTCGTTTGCATGACGACTTTCAATGTCCGCGCGCAAAACGAGAACACCCAGACTGTCGATACTGACGCGGGGCAGCGTGATGCCCCCATCAGTTGGATCTCGTCTCCCGACAACGACAGTTTGTCTTACATGGCCCAAAAATCCACAGACGGCAAGCTGATCCTTTCCGCTGACGAGTCGTTCTTTCCCAAACTTGGACTCTCATGCGTTGGCACGGGAACTCGAAAAGATATTGCCGGTCTGAACAAAGGTGAATCATTTGCGGCGATCGGAAAATGGGATACGGGAGACATCGCAGAGTGGGGACTGTTTCTGGAACAGGCTGGCAGGGTTCAGTTCCGGATTTCGTACAAAAGCCCGGAAACAAACGGCAAATTCGAATTACGCAACGGCACCTCAGCAACCAACGTTACCACTCACCAGAACGCTGAAACAAAGGTGATCACGGGGCAACTCAGCATCGCAGAGAAAGGTCTTCAGACGATTCAACTGAAATGCAAACAAGGTGGTTCGGGCTGCGTCATTTTCGCTATCGAACTTTCAGGCCCAGCGGCCATGGGCGGAGCAGTGCTTAGAAAACGCTGGCGTCCCGCAGCTGCCCACACAAAGTTCACATCATCAGAGAAGCACGGCCCCATCAGGTTGTGGGTGATGGAAATGGATGCGGTACCCGGTACACTTCCGTTCTACAGTCCGATCACAACTCCCTTTGGCTACTATGGACCTACATGGCAAGCCGATGGCAAAGTCAATTCGAGTTTCAACTTCTCGCTTTGGTCGTTCGGGCGTGGCAAAGAATCTCCACCCATTGAACAACTGTCTCATTTGTTGGCGGCAGGTGACCCAACGGCAGACTTAGGTGGTTTTTCCCACGAAGGCACGGGTGTCAAAATCCGAAATTGGGACCCTTTGAAGGGTCGGCAAGGTCAGCGCCAAGCACTTGCTTTACGGGTCGAACCGGGAAATCCGTACGATACCTATTACAGCTATTTTTTCGCCAATGACGAGAAACGCTGGCGTCTATTTGGTATCGGCAACCGGTTTAACGACGGGAAACCCCTGAAGTCATTGTGGGTAGGAAGCTTTGTCGAAGTGCCGGGCCGCGCATCTGTCCAACGCACAGGGGCATATCCAAGGACCATGAGATACCGTGGTTGGTGCATGGACCAAGGTGGCAAGTGGCACGTGTTGAACCGAATGGCAACCGGAAATGTCGACAGAAAGAGCGGCTTCACCCATACACACCGCGGTGTAACTGATGACGGATGGTTCTTTCTACAAACCGGGGGCTGGGCCTTCCGCGATCCACCCACAACTCGCACAATCGAATTGACGCGTCCGGCTTCCAGACCTCGTTTCCTGACCGATCAAGACATCAGAGATCTCAACAGTACACCCTCATCGATCGATTTCGCCGCAGATAGTCCGTCCGAAAATCAGCGGACCATCTCATTCAGAATTCGCAACGCAGGCAAAAACCCCAAGACAACTCTCTATTACGGCAGTAAAGAAGCCCTGACATTCGCTAACCAATGGGAACAC
>JAPOKD010000449.1 GCA_029977825.1 Planctomycetota bacterium
ATTCGCCCGCAACCTACGCGGTGGCACCATGATCAAAGGTACACGCGTGGATCGCTCCCACCCTGTCCACTTGCCCCAATGCTGTTTTTCACCGAGATGCCAGCCATGATCAGACCAAAGAACAATCCAAGTGTTGTCTGCCATGGAAGACTGATCCAGCGCGGTCATTAAACGGCCAATCTCGTGGTCAACGTAACTAACACACGCTAAATATCCCTCGACCGCACTACGCCATTGCTGAAACCGCAACACGGTCTTGTGCGCTCCAGATGTAACAGGCTCGACCGCCCATCGCCTTCCTGCAACTTCGAGATCATCCAGATCATCTTGCAACACAGTGGGCAAGATCCCTGGATTATTTACGAACCGATCAAAGAATCGCTTGGGGGCCCACAATGGCTGATGCGGCCGGTAATACCCCACTGCCAGAAAGAGTGGTTTGTTGGCTGCAGTCCGCAATTGCTTGATCGCCCAGTTGGTGATTTGCGTGTCACCGAAGTCCGTGTCCGGGACATCAATGGGTCCCCAATCGAATGACTCCCCCCTGGGGTCGTCTGGCGTTCTGTCGGAGGGCATTCGATTCAAAGGCAAGACGTAATTTTTTCCTCGCAAAGCTACCACGTGGTGCGGGTTATCGGTTCCCTTGCTTGGCAATTCCATGGCTGTGTATTGAACCATTTCGGAAGTAAATGGACTCCAGCGTTGGTCCACGCTGAAGAATTCCTGAAAACAAGTTTTATTGGGCCCCAGCTTGCCAGTCCCAAGCGTTTTGTATCCGGAGCGACTAAAGGAATCAGGCAGCAGAAACAGATCCGGTCGCAACCGCGGCAGCTTCGGCCCATCATTCGACCAGACTCCGGTATTCTGCGGCATTTGCCCAGTAAACAACGCAGCGCGAGAGGGCGTACATGCAGGCGCCGCGCAATGTGCATTGGTAAACAACACACCTCGACCCGCCAGCTCATCGATGTGCGGAGTTTCAGCCTGCGGATGCCCGCCTAGACATCCTACCCAGTCATTCAAATCATCGACCGCAATGAACAACACATTCGGCGGATCACTAGCCGTGAGCGGAGAACAATTTGCCAAACCGACCGCAAACGCCAGGAAAGCGACAGGCTTCAGCAACATAAAAAACTCCGAAAAACAACTGCAGAAAAACAAACCTCACACGGTTGACTCACTGTACCAAAATGGCTTGTTCGGCAAGACTGCCGCGAAGGCTGAAAGACACCACAAAAACAAAACAGCAAAGCATTACCACCAACATGCTGGTAGCCTCACACTCAGGATCCAATGCAAAAACGGCAAAAAAATCCATCAAATGATTCAGACCGGATCATTGACAACCTGACCGGGCGGATGGCGTCCCACACCAACAGCTAGCCAGCACTGCCAGAACATCACCTGGTCGGGTCGACTATAATCGAGAACCGGTAACCATCTGGAGCCGACTGCCCGCGATGCACCGATACTGTATCGGCAGCCCGTGATTTGCCTGTGACCGTCAACCGTTTCAAGACGCCAATACAATCCCGGCCATCTTCCCATCCAATGACCCGACGTGTACTTCATTGCCAGACCACGTTCGTCGCATGCTGGCTTTGCGCAGTCCCGCTGATTCTGGTCCAGAGAGGCATGGGTCAAGAGCTCTCTTCAGGACAATGGAAGCGAAATGGATTGGCCAGTGAACGCTTTATGATCAACGGAACTGGTGGGCGCAACAATCCACTCCGTAAATCACTCCAATCTCCATTTGACGGCGACGCACTATTTGTTCGATTCAACCTCCGTTACCACTCGGCGAATCTCGACTCCCCCCCCGACTCGAGTGGTGAATTTTTCGTCCTGTGGCTCGACGAACAGGAAGGTAGTGACGGGAGTCCGCATGCTGCAAATGTCCCCAACATCGGCATCCATGTTCAAGGCAATGAAAATCGCTTCATGATCCGCTACAACTCTGCCAACCAGAAGTTCGCAGAACCCGTCAAGGGAGACCGGGACTACACGGTTGTGGGCCGCATCTGGAAATCGTCTCCAGAAAAAACACACTCATATGATCAACTCAGTCTATGGATCGATCCGTCGGAACAAGCTGAATTCAATCCAGACGCCTCAGTTCAGAATCAAGCAACAATATCAACCATCAAGTGGATAGGATTTTCAACTGGCGCGAAAACTGAAATCGAAGATCAAATCGAAGTCTGGAATATTCAAACGGCAAGATCATGGCGGGAAATCATGAACCTGCCGCCAGAAATGGCCGACCCGAATTACGCGTCTGATATGGCAAGGCCACCCAAAAAGAAAACGATCAGCTTTCGCCAACATATCTATCCGATTCTTGCCAGGCATTGTTTCAAATGTCATGCGGGTGAAAATGCGCAGGAAGGAATACGCCTCGACACCATGGACGAAGTTCTGCAGCACATCTCGCCGCTACAACATGCCGATAGCCGGCTTCATCAGCTGGTGACCTCCGAACAGATGCCCCCCGAAGGCGAGGCACTATCAGAACGTGAAATCAAGCAACTCGCTACATGGATCGATGAAGGACTCGACTGGGACTCCACCCTCCTGCCTGCTCCAAGACCTACCAGCGACCATTGGGCCTTCCGACCCATCAAGCGTCCAAGCATCCCCACAATCGATGCAGCAAAACACGCTGCCGGGAGATTCTCAGGTTGGGCACGCAACCCGATTGATGCATTCATTGCAGCCAAGCAGGCTGAAGCTGGTCTGACCCCGAATCCACCAGCCGAGCTATCTACCTTGCAACGCCGCGTTGCACTGACTTTGCATGGTCTTCCTCCCGAACGGGAAAGCAACACGGAAGTCATTGACATTCAAGGCCAGCTATCCGCCCCCGGTTATGGCCAGCACTTTGCAAGGCATTGGCTTGACATTGCACGCTGGGCCGAAAGCAACGGACACCAGCACAATCGCGATCGTAAACATGCATGGCGTTACCGTGATTGGGTGATCAATGCATTTGCAAGTGGAATGCCGTTCGATCAGTTTCTTCGAGAGCAGATCGCCGGTGATGAACTACCCAACTCAACACCGTCCCAACTGGTTGCCACGGGATTCCTGGCTGCAGCCCGTTACAGTGGCAACGAACTGGACAAGCAAATACAGCGGAACGACATCCTGATCGACATCACAAACACGACTGCGTCTGCTTTTTTGGGTCTTACCTTTGAGTGCGCACAGTGTCATTCACACAAATTCGATCCTATTTCCATTCGGGACTACTATCAATTTCAGGCCTTTTTTGTTTCCGGACAGCCTCAGAATCTGGTCATGGCCAATGATGACACATCACAGCACATCGCGAAGCAACGAGAGGAGCTATTCAAGAAGGTCGAACAACGTTTACTGACGGTGCGTCGCAAACAGGGCTACCTGGAGCCCATTCTGGTCACACCCAAGAATGTGGTCGCCCAAATGCGATCCTCTGAAAAAAACGTTTTCAAACAGCTGAATGACAAACTTTCAGAACTGGACCAGACCTGGGGTTTCTATTCTCCATCAACCGCATCAAAAAGCTTGACTGTTGCACCCCATGAAATGCGGTGGCAATTACCTCACGATCCTGCGCTGTTAGCAAAATTGCGAGCAGCCATCTTGATTCGAGGTGATCTTCGGTCGCGTGGCCCCGAGGTTGCCGCAGGATGGCCACTGGTATTTGGCGACCCGCCACCGGAACCTCCAAAACGTCACGACTTGGCGGACTGGCTTACCGATGCCCGAAATCCTTTGACGGCAAGAGTTTGGGTCAACCGAATTTGGCAATGGCACTTTGGTCGCGGATTGGTCGAAACCAGCAACGACTTTGGAACACAGGGGCGACCACCTTCACATCCTGCCCTACTTGATTTCCTCGCATCCGAACTGATCGAACATTCCTGGGACACACAACACATTCAAAAACTGATTCTCGGCTCTTCCACTTATCGAGTAACAAGCCACAAGTCGGTACAGAATTCAAGAATCGATCCAGATAACCGTCTGTATTGGCGATGGACTCCACACCGCCTGCAAGCCGAGGCGATTCGCGACTCCATATTGAAAGTAAGCGGACAACTGGATCAAAGCGAGGGTGGTCCCAGTGACACCCATGATTCGCAACGGCGAAGTATTTACTTGACTCAGAAACGCGACAATTTACCAGAGCAGCAAGTACTATTCGACAGTGCAAACGGCATCATCACTTGTGCTCGCCGCCGCACATCGACAACCGCCCTACAGCCTCTATGGCTCATGAACAGCAAATTCGTGCAGAACGCGGCAAAAAAGTTTGCTGAACGTTCAGGCAATGTTGAAACGGCCATCAAGACGGCGTTACATCGAGAGGGAAGCCCGGAAGAACTGAAACTATTGAAGCAGTTAGCGGAGCGACACGGGCTTAGCAGCGCATGCCTTGCCATTCTGAACTCCAGTGAATTTCTCTATATCCCATGAGCATCCGACCGAACTTGATCAACCGGCGAACATTCGCCACAACCGCTGGACTGGGCGCAGGTTCTATCGCCTTGAATTCACTCCTCGCCGATGACTTCAAGCAGCCTGCCCGGACATCGGTACCACACCACTCTCCCACTGCTCGAAGTGTGATTTTTCTGTTCATGTCAGGTGGACCGAGTCAGGTTGACACGTTTGACCCCAAGCCGGAATTGACCAAGCTTGCGGGACAAGATGTTCCAGATTCAATCGCGAAAAATGTTCCACGAATCAAACGTGCTGGTCTCGCCAACCTTCTCGCTTCACCCTGGAAATTCAGACAGCAAGGAGATTCGGGAATTGCCGTGTCCGAGTTGTTACCCGGCATTGGAAAGCATGCAGATGAGTTGTGCGTCATCCGATCCATGACTCACAGAAATCCGGTGCATGGCCCGGGTGAATGCGTAGCCTTGACCGGAACTTCGGTCGGAGATCGCCCCAGTCTTGGATCGTGGTCCATTTATGGGCTTGGAAGTGAAACACAAGAACTACCCGCTTTCATTGCGATGAATCTGCACACTGATGGCATGCAGTTTCCACAGGCGGCAGGGTGGAATCCCGGTTTTCTGCCTTCAAAGTACCAGGGAACGTTGGTTGATCCGTCCAAGGGGATTCTTCACGCCAAGCTTCCTGCGAATGTCAGCACGACCCGGCGTGCACATGAACTTGAGGCGATTCAAGCTATGAATCAACAGTTCTATTCCAATACCGGGCTGAATGAACTTGAAGCCCGCATACGCAGCTACCAGACAGCCTTTCA
>JAPOKD010000023.1 GCA_029977825.1 Planctomycetota bacterium
AGAGCGGGATATGAAAGCCAGCATGAATCCCGCCAAAACCGAAGTGTTGGGCCGGATCATTCAAGTGCAAGGGAAAGCGTCAATCGCATTGGGTGTAATTGATATTCCAGTGGATGAACTTGATCCGACTTATCCAATCTACAAGTCGCAGGCTGAATTTGCCTTGGGTAATGTGGGTGCTGCCTGGAATTTGTATGAGAACAACTCCGAGTTACTGGCAGTCTCAACGGATGATCCACTGATCCGGAAATTAACGCCGGGTTACTGCTTGTGGTTGCTGGAACGCAGTATTCAGGATCGTGCCACCGAACGGGCTGAAGCTCTCGTCAAGGAATTGATGATCTGGTCACGTCGCGAAGCTGGGTCTTTCACGCCTCAGCAGGAAGCTGATCTCAAGATTGCTTACGCTGATACTGCATTCCAAAAAGGTAATTATCAGACAGCTCGTGCGTGGTACCGACGGGTGGCTGATGCGGCTGAGCACCAGCAGACAGAATTGCAATACGAATCCGCTTTACGATCGGTGATGGTAGACCGCGTATCGAAAAACTTCAGTAGTGCGATCACCGAACTGGACAAACTGATGCTGATTCGTGATGACAATTTACGAAAGAGAGTTCATTTTGCGCGTGCAGAGGTCTTTTTTGACCAGGAGAAGTACGCAGATGCATATGACGAAGTTGCATCGGTACTGAAAAGTGAACCAAATCATGCTGATGCCTTGATTCTGCTCGGCAAAGCGCAGCTGGAAATGCGGAAACTGGTCGATGCGGCGGAGATCGAATTGGGGGCAACTCGTGATCAGGGAGTCATTGTTCCCGGTGAGATCATCAAGATCAATTTGAATGATCCGTCGTTGAATGTCGCCGGCGTGGGAGCTGATATTGAAGTTGAGATTTGGGCCGAATCAGGGGATCGGGAGCGTGTAATGCTCTATCAACTGGGGGATGATAAATCCAAGTACCGTGCAGAAATACCAACCGCTCTGGCTGCACCACAACCGGGCGACAAGACGCTGCAGGTGCTTGGCCGCGATCGGATCCAGTTTGGTTATTCGAAGGAATTTCGCGCCAAGATGACGGATTTGCCACCCGATCCCGAAACGGTCATTGGGGTGGCATCCAACGCCCGGTTGAATATTTCGGCTGGCGCATTTCCTGCGCGTATTGGTGAGCGACGTTTGGATCTGTCGGAGCTGGGTATCTCGACTGCTCAGCAGGCACTCGGTACCAGGAATGTGAGACCCGGTAACCCGGTTTATCTTAGGGTCTTCGATCCGGACCAGAGTACTACGGATCAGGTTGATGAGATCGTGGTTTCCCTTTCGACTGACAGTGGCGACCTTATCGCACAACAGAAACTGCGCGAGACGGGGACACATACAGGAGAGTTCGAAGCCATTGTCCCCACAGGAACAGCTCAGGCACTCGCCTACGCATCCGAAACAGCCCCGGGTCGTAATGCGAATATGGTGATCAGTGCCGAACCTTATCCAGGATGGGCAGGCGTGATCGGCAGTAAAGCCAGTGAGCGTGTTTTGGGCATTGACCTCAACGACAATGTGCCGCTGGCCAGCATGAAGGTTCGTTGCGCCGACCGGACGCTGACGCCCACACACTTTGTAATTCAAACTTCCCTGAACGGCCGAGACTGGATCACGCGAGCCCGTTTTCCTGATGACCCTGCACCGTGGGACGGCCGACCCAATTTTGCTTCCTTTCATACCCGAGTCGGCGGTGTCTCGCTGACCACTCCCCAAGGACATGAACTGCCGGTCGATTGGTTGGAGAACATGGAATCGACTTCAGTGCGGGAATCATGCCGATTTGTGGCTAGCCATGTGGCCAATCTCTCCTCCGAGAGCATTGTCGTGGATCCTGCCGGTCACCCGAATTCTTCGATGCTGGTCAGATTTCGTGCCCTGTTTTATCAACCTGAGGCTGCGATCCGCACGTTCCGTTTGAGTGGACTACCGTCTTCGGAACGCGCGAGAACTGTTTTTCTACTTGATGGCCAACCGGTTGATGAAGATGCTGATGACCCGCTCACCATTGTGCGTGAATTGCGACCAGGGTTACACGAAATTCAGGTTTGGCGAACTGAACAACGGGGTGAGTTACAGAAGCAAAAACCACAATTGTGGTGCGACAAAGCCGGCGGGGAGGAATTGCAGGTGTGCCCGGATCGCATGTTTGATCCTGCTACATTCCCTTCCCCGGTCCGGCAAGAAATTCCGCGGCCTGCGTCGGTGACTGCGAAAGAGAGTGATACTGAATTCGAATTTGCTTTTGCAGAGAACACCCAGGCACGCGTGGTCAGAATGGTGATTGTCGATCACGAGGGTGCGGCTCCGGCGATCAACAAGATTACTTTGGTCGATCGTGATGGAAAGCAACGACTGCCTGTGGCTACTGATTACCAGCAATTACGAGACAACCAGACACTGGAGGTCATTCCTGGTGATCAGATATCTGTTCGCTATGAGGATGATCGTATCATCGCAAAGCCAGGCAATAACGCCAAAACAACAGCGCGTTACGAGGGCCGACTTGGTGTTGCTTACAACACGGCCCTGATCAGTGCGTCATTTTTGAATTATGAGCTGGACAGTGAAGGTGAGCGTCACCTGGTGTTTGAAGACATTCGCCGCTTCAAAATGGATGATGCTGTTGCCATCGTAATTTCCGATGCAGATATGGATATCAGTCCCGACCGTGACCAAGTCGAGTTCACCGTTGCAGCGGTAGGACAAAATTCAGAACCGGCATCAGACTCAGAGCCGCAATCTGCGCACCAGCGTCGTCTCATCGCTCTCGAAACTGAACCCCATTCCGGGGTGTTTCTCGGCCGCGTCTTCCCCGTTTCAACAACTCCCACACGTGATTCAGAAATTCAGGTTGCCGAAGGGGGCACGCTAACGGCAACGTATCGTGATACCGAGAACCTTGATCCCGGGATCCCTACCAATCGCCGGGTTACCATCGAGCACGCCCGCTATCGCCTGCCATCACTTGCAGTTTACAACGTTACAACCGATGAAATACCAATCGTGAATTCCAGCGAGAATGAGAGTTCCATCGGGGAATCAGAAGATGACGACACCGGGCCGGAAGTCATCGAGCCACGTCGAACACTGAACTATGACCATGTGGACGCGGTGGAACTCGGGTCACAGGTACCTCAGGCGGTGATTGGAGCGAACTTGCGATTTGATGTGATGGCCCCGCATCTGGCGTTTGCTGATAGCAGTACGATTACAGCTTACGTCCAGACTGAGCGGGGTCGCAAAGCGGATTCGGATGCTGCTTTGCCGTTTGACGTACGCGTCCCGGGTACCTTGAAATTGACGGGGATACTCAGCGGTTCGCAGGCGTTCCGTCGCACGGCCGCGGGGCGATTCGATACCCGTTCATCCACGACCGCACCCGGCTATCTGCCCGGTAGACCTGCCAAACCACCGACGAACCGTCCACCTCTGGATGACGGCTGTTTCTCATTCGATATTCCACTGATTCTCGATGAACTGCCCTCGCGCAGTTATGCAACTTCGGCTGCAGAGTCACTGCCATCTTCTCAGATTCCGGATGGGTTGGCGGTATGTCCTGGTGACAAGGTTCACATTGGCTACGCTTTCAAGGATGAATACGGCAACCCTCAGTGGCACACCACCACGGTGAGTCTCACGAGCGATGCTTTTCTTGATGTCATGAACGGGCGTTATCGCCGTGAAATTTCAAGCGCGTTTGTGGGCGAAAAGTTGTATGTCCGTTTGATCGCGCCCCACCTGGATCAGAATCCGGGGAGAGACGTTGCTACCGTCAAGTTGGAAGCAGACAGTGGAGCTGCAACTGTGTTTCAGCTACGAGAAACAGCTGCACACTCTGGCCATTTCAAAGGTTCTTTTGCTGTCAGTTATGCGAGTGAGCCACTGGGAAACAGGTTGCCTCCGGTTGAGCTGCATGGATTCCCTGTGAAATATGGTGATCAAGTCACGATTTCGGCAAGTGAATCAGCTCTTCCTTCCGGTGGTGCAGATCAATGGGTGGGACCAGCCCCGATTGAAGTCGCGATCAATCGAGGTGCTGATGGTGTGATTGAGCCATTCAGTAAACGTTACGGCGATGATGGTGTCGCCATCAAAACGACGTTTACACTTGCTGAATGTTTCTTTGAACTGGCTAAGCATCATCGCAAGATGAATCAGGAAAGTCTGGCTCGCCGGGAAATGAGTCACGCTCAGAAACTACTGGCCGAGGCAATCGCTTCCCATCAGGAAGATGAATTGAAGGCGCATGCGGAATATCTACTTGGTAATCTTGCCCAGGAATATGCCGACTTGTCCAAGAACGAGGCATCCAGGCAGTTGATGTATCAGGATGCACTTGCACGATTTTCAAAAATTCCACTCGACTACCCCGATACGGAATTTGCTCCCCAGGCCCAGTTCAAGAAAGCGCTGGTTTACGAAAAAATGAACCAGCTTGACATCGCGGTGGAAGAGTATGTGAAGCTGGCTTACAAGTATCCTGATCACGAATTGATCCCATCAGTCATGTCGAGACTGGGTGCTTATTTCCAGCAACAGGGCCTCGCGTACAAGCAGCGAGCCGAAGCATTCGAGAAGAAAAAGGACGATGTTGAAGCTGCGGGCGAGGCGCTCCGGCTTCGCGAACTTGCGACCAAAGAGTATCTCGACGCCGCGACTGTTTTTGGCAAGTTGCAAAGTCGTTTTCCTGACGATCCTCTGGCTGGTCTGGCCGGACTACGATCAGCGATGAACTACATGAGAGCGGGTGATTACGAAACAGCCATTGCTGCGTTCAAGTTGGTAGTCGACAACGAGACCTATGATGGTCGTGAAATCCGGGCTCAGGCCTTGTTCTGGAGTGGCGTGAGCCATGAAAGGCTGTTAGCGACCCCTGAGGCATATCAAATCTACCGCCGTACTACGTTTGATTTTCCAGACAGCACTTGGGCAAAACGCAGTCGCGGCCGTCTGGCCGATCCGGCGTTCGCACGGATCATTGAGCAAGAAAAAGAGGCCAGGGAACAGCTACTCGAGGGATTGAAGAAACAGAGGTAACTGTATTGCAAGGTACTGTTGATTCAGCCTGAAATGACCGTCGTATGTCATGCCGCCAATTCGATTGGAAAAAAGAGATTGAACAGTAGGGAACGAGACATTTTGAACGCCGAAATAGGTGATATTGAGCCACGGATCGTGGTGCGCAGTGACACTCGCATCGATACGGGGGGCTGGTGGTCCCGCACGCCACTTTGGGTTTGCGTGACCGAACAGGACGTTGTTGTTCTTGCTGCCACCAGGCGGAGCTATCTGCAACGTTTTCCCATCAAATCCTGCCATGACAGTCACTACTGCCACGTTACAGGAGAACTTGTGATCGAAGCAGGAGAAGATTTTCGATTCCGCCGTTTGGCAATGTCACCAACAAACGCTCTGCGTGTGTTGGAATCGCTGGACTGGCGAGGATCAGAATCCACGCCCACGGAAGCAACCATGGTCAGCATGGCAGAAAAACAGGTTGTAGATAACAGGCTATAGGCCTGCTGCCCCAGAAATACAAACAGGGAATAGAGACCCAACCGAACCGGATACAAATCATGCTTGAACATATTCTTAACGGTGGCCCGCTCATGGTGCCACTCATGGCGTGCAGTCTGATCAGTCTTGCTGTTGTCTATGATCGCTGGATGGCTTTTCGCGCAAATCGAAAGATCGACACACGTGCGTTGCGAGCCAATGTCATGGCTGATCTGCGTAAAGACGATATTTCCTCAGCCATCATGAAGTGCGAGGCAGCACGTGGTCCGATTGCCTCGGTCCTGTTGGCTGGTTTGCGTTCGTACAAACAACTGAAAGAAAAAGACGAAAGCACTGAAACGATGCGAATGGTCGTTGCTCAGGTGATGGAAGACTATGAAGCTCAGGCAATGGGTGTGGTAAACAAACGGCTTGATGTTTTGACGACGGTCGGTACGGCCGCGCCATTGTTGGGCATGACTGGAACGGTCACGGGCATGATCGTCTCATTTTCGGGTCTGGCCGAAGCGGGCAGTGTTTCCGGCAGTGGCGGTGCTGTTGCTGCCGGGATTGCCGAGGCTCTGATGACCACGGCGGTCGGCCTGATCATCGCGTTGTCGGCAGTTATCCCTCAAAGTGTCTTCAATCGCTGGAGCGATGAGATCGAATTGGAAATCGAGGAATCAACGACCAGCCTGGTCGAGTTCATTCTGACGCACCACTAATGGTGATTGCCGCAGACCTGACAAATGTAGAACCACGGGTAAACACGCGATCAATCAAGAAGCGAAACGTTGTTGAAACACCGGAAAAAACAGGAAAAACGCCATCGCACGGGGGAGATCCCTACGGGCTCATTTTCGGACATAGCGTTCCTGTTGATCATCTATTTTCTGGTGGCAACGACGCTGGTCAAAGTCAAAAGCATCACCGCCGACTTGCCAACTGGTGAAAAGCAGAGCGATGCGGCTGTAGATAAGACCCCGATCGTAAACCTTCGCGGCTCAAAAATATTTTTCAGCGACAAAGAGGTGAGCATTGATAACCTCAACGCGCGATTGGCAGCGTTGAAACTTTCTGAACAGACCCCGGACAAGCGTGTGATCATGCTTGAGTCCACAAAAATGACTTCTTATGAATCCTATTTCCAGGCGCTGGCTGCGATCAGTTCCAACGGGGGAGTGGTTGCGATCGTGGAGGAGGAGGAGTCGTGAAATTGTCGAGAAAGAAAAAACGAAGAAAGGTGCAAGTGCCGATTGCCAGCATGGGTGACATCGCTTTTCTGCTGATCATCTTTTTCATGCTGCTCAGCGAGTTTTCCAAAGATAAGGACCTTCCCATCGATCTGCCCCGATCCGATCAAGTGAAAAAATCCGAGGTTGTGGTTGTCGCTCGTGTGGCCATCGCAGCCGATGGAGGGATCTATTTTGATGGCGATCGAGTTGACAGTGCAAAGGATATTGAATGGGGAGTCCGTGCCCTGCTGTCAAAGACTGTTGCAGATGAACAGCGACATGTTCAGTTCAAGTGTGATGCGTCTTTGTCCAAGGAACAATTTGAGCCCGTCCTGAAGGCAATTGCCGAAGGTGGCGGGATCATTGAAGCAGTGGGAGAAGATCAATGAGTTCTGTTGTGACTAAATGCATCGGGTCACCCGTGATGCGGTTGCCATTCCCTCGCTCCCTCGCTGAGACCGAGGGGGTCCACGATTTTTCATATGAACGAATGCCAGTGAGAGACTTATCATGAGCCAGGAAGAATCAAATAACGCTTTGCACCAGGATGATGACAACGATGTCAGTCCCGATTCGTTGATGAGCGATTTTCGGGGACGGCCCATTGCTGCGATTGTGGCTTTTACCGTCATCGTGCATGTGGTTGTTGTCGGGGGATTCAGTCTTGGGTACATGAAAAATGCCGTGTTCGGTGAAAATACTTCGTCAATGAGCGAAACCGAACGTCTCGACATGGCTGTCAGAGATGCATCGACATCGTTGAGAGAAATCGCAGAGCGTTATGGAATCAGCCCGCAGGAACTGAGTGACCGCTTTGCTGAGGGCAAGACGCAGTCCAGTACCGGGGACTCGGCCGGAACAGCAGAGTCCTCCGCTCTTCCCCAACAGGCGACTTCGGAGACTTCGACGACCGCTTCTGGTTCGGGCGAGTCGCAGTCGCCGCAAGCCGGGTCAGCGATTGAAAGTGAATTGGAGATCGAGGCTGCTGGCCCGCAGGTTCCAGAACTTCCATCGCTTGAAGAAGAAGACCTGTTCAAGTAATCCAACTGCTTCACCTGTCCTGCGAAACCCTTTTGATCTCAAGTCTGATTGATCGATTCCTGACAAGAAAACGAAGACAATAACCCAGTTTCATGACGGCAACCCAATCACAACCGCTCACTCTCGGCATTGACGGGATTCCGACGCGGCCATCTGCGTTCAAAGCGTTGGTGGTCAGCATCGCGACCACGCTGCTGGCGGGGCTGGGTGTGTTGATTTGGCAGGTCGGTCCACCCGCGCTCGAAGGCTTGCTTGAACGCAACGCAAATGTGGCAATTTTGCTCGCTGACAATGGTTTGAACCGCTACCTTGCGATCTGCTTCACTGGGTTTGGTATCGCAGGGGCGGTGTGCGGTGTCGGGGGGGTATTGAGTCTTATACGAATCACACCCACGTACCACCTGCTACGTGTTGTGCTGATGTTGGTCTATGTGGCGGTTGCTGGATACGTGGTCGTAGCATGGCTTGCAATATTCTCGGTGGTACACGCGGAAGTTGAGTTTGACGGCACGACACAGGATCGTGCGACCGCCTTGATCTTTTGGTGGACCGTCTGTTGGCCAGCGTTGGCGGTCGGCGTTTACGCAGCGTGGCTACATGCCATGTTGCGATCCCGATCGGTATACGCAGCTTTCACTCGCAAGACAGGTGCTGCGATGCCGGGTGACCATGTTCTGGAAGATGTCCGGACACACGGTCGTGACCCTCGCGCCCGTCGAAGTTTCTATGCGAGTTTCGGAACTCATGTCCTGGTTTTGATCTTGATTCCGTGGCTACTGCAGGCGCGAGGTTGTGTCGAACCCTATCGACCGCCCCAAGGCAGCGGTAATCCTGTGGTTGCCATGGTGAAGATTGTCAAACCAAAGAAAAAGAAGAAAAAGACGCTCACCCTGCGACCCAATTCCGCAATCCTGTTTGACATACCTGACTTGGATGATTCGGTCGTTGATCAGATCATGGAGGAACAGACGCAGGCCACTTATCAAGCAAGCGTTAACGCAAAAGCAGGAAAGATGGGGCAAGGCGGTGGTACCAAAGGTGGTTGGCCGGAAGGCATGGAAAATTACAAGATCCGTTTCATTCGCCTTGATCATGGGGGTAAGGGTTGGGATGACGGGATGAACCAGACTGCGGCAGATGTCAATTTCCTCCGAGCCTTTGCGCAGGCAACCGGTTTCAAAAAGATTGCTTCTCAAGGTGAAAGTCATCCCATTGCGCTGCTGGCGAAGTATCCTGACGATGGATTTCCGCCGTTTGTGTTTCTGACTGGGAATCGTGGTATGGGGCGAATTTCTTCCAGCGATCAAAAGATTCTGCGTCAGTATTGTTTGAAGGGAGGCATGTTGATTGCTGATGCCGGCAGTCCCGAGTTTGATCGTTCGTTCCGTGGATTTATTCGGCAGGTATTTCCAGACAAGCAACTTCTGGACATTGCGGACGATGACATGTTGTATCAATTGCCTTTTGGTTTCCCCAATGGAGCACCTGCGTTTTGGCATCATGGAGGACGACGGGCATTGGGCCTGAAGCATGAAGGCCGTTGGATCACCTTTTATCACCCAGGTGACATGAACGATGCATGGAAATCACCGGGGTACAGCGATGTCACTCCTGAAATGCGTGATGCAGCAATGAACCTGGGGGTCAATCTTGTCTACTACGCGTTTAACCAGTGGAACGACGCTGTATCAAAAATAAGAAAATGAGCAGGTGGAGTGACGGCACATGAAGCCCGGGCGAACGGTTGACCGCAATCGTATGAATAGCATTTGGATGAGCGAACAATGAATTGGGATATCTTCAGCTTAAGCGGATACGCGAGCATTGCCTTATGGTTGTGCATGCCACTGCTATGGTTGCTGCACCTGATCATGGGTCGTCGAGGTTGGTTGATCCATATTTCGCTCTTGTTGGGCCTGTTTGCATTCGTGTTGGGCAGGATGAATTCCGATGGTCATGTCAACCGAATTCAGGTGGATCGTAGCGAGCAGATCGAGCAGCAACTTGCGCGGCAGGAACTCGCCCGTCAGGCAGCGACGGAGGCGCGAGAAAACGAAGTGGCTCAAATCCGTTTTGCCGAAGACGGTGCCGATGACTTTCTTGATGCTGCAGGAATGGATGAAGCCGATCTCAAGTACATGCAAAGTTTTGTCGATGGCGGTACCCCCGAATGGAAAACCGAAAAAAGGCAGCGGTCGGCTGATTCAATTGACGATAGCCTTGAGTCGCAGATTGGTGCCAAGGAGACGGGGCAGGCAATGCAGGCCAAGACGCTGGTCGAAAGCGAACCACTGGAACCGATTCTGATGTCAGACAGCGATAAGCGTTTGGCAGACCGCCTTGATGCTGCCAATCTGATGATGATTCGAGTGATGATCGGCTTGGGAATGCTGTTTGTGGTGGTCGATTATCTGCGGCGGGCAAACAACTATGACCTTGCTTACTGGCCCTTGCCGCTGCCCAGTAGCTGGGTAGATGCCATCACGCCGCGTGATCCAGTGACAATCCGCAGTCCGTCGCCCCGCAGATCACTGTTTGAAGAATTACGTGTGTTGATTCAGCGTGGTGAGTCATTTCTCTACGTTACCGAAGACTCGGAAGCTGCTTCCCAGGCAACGACAACACTTTGTCGACTTCCATGGGGGCGTTGGCCGGTCGAAGTGCTGAATGTTGCTGACTTTGACGGCAGCATGAATGACGATTTTGTATTTGAGACGCTTTGGTATGGCCGTCATTCATTTGTCGTCAATTCACTCGAACGTGCAGAACCGATGTTGATGCGATTCATGGAGTTGATGGCCGATCGACGAACCACCCGCGCTCGGGTCAAGCAGACCGTGAATATTGTCTGGGATGTGCCAACACCGCCAGGTGAAGAGACCCGTCACCGTTTTGCAAAGATGGGCAGTTCGACAGGTTTCACTTTGTTGATTTGCCACAAGCAGCCACAGGAAAATTCATCGGATCAGGATTGCAGGTCAATTCCATGAATCAAACAGCAACGCCGACTCGCAACCCGCAACATCGGATTGAAGGTCGAATCATGAAACCATCATGCCCCGGGATTATCGCGTCTCTGGTGGCCGCCGCCGAGCGATACCTGCTGATGCAAGATCCATGTCAATCCACTGCTACGGCAGTGGCATGCGTGCTATGGCCACCATGTGGCGAAAGAGGAGATGACTAATGAGAATATTTCATCCTGTTTCCATACTCGTGCTGGGAGTGCTTTGCTGTTCGTCAACAGCGGGTCTTGCTGATGAACGCACGTTGACACCTGAGCAAATGGAACAACTCGCCAAGGCAGGAGAGCTTGAGGGTGAGGCCATTGTCGCGCGCCCGACCAGACTCCCTGATTTGACCAAGGGCGAGCCAATTGTTGGTGCGAGATTGAAGCAGCATGAATGGCATCTGGGCCCGACTGGGCTGATTGGCTACATGCCTGGCGGTCTGCAAGGTGATCAGATTGAGATCACGTCCGTGCTGGACGGTTCGCCTGCAGAAGGCAAGTTGCAGTGGGGTGATGTGATTCTTGGTGTCAACGGCACCCGTTTTTCTGCTGGTCAGAACATGGGCATGCTTCTCGGCAAACAGATCATTGAGGCTGAGCGTCCCGACAATCAGGGCGTGCTGAAACTGATTGTGTGGAGGGATGCCAACTTCCGTGCCCGCAATGGACGAAAAGATATCGCTGGCGTCGATATTGAAGAGTTGATTGACCAAGCGGCAGGCGATGCTTCGCTTTACGATTGGAAGCCAAAAAATGAGCAGGCGAAAGAAGTTCGCAGTGATAACTTCAAAGAGTTCCCGATCGATAGCAAATTGATGGAGATCACGCTGAATCTTGACGTGTTGCCTGAGTACAGCGATACGTCGCCTTACGATTGTCCCAAGGCTGAACGCATTCGGGAGAATGCCTGGAAAGTCATTGAGCAGAAATTCAAGGCTGGCAAGGTCAGAGCAAACCGGCAAGGCACGATCATGGCGCTCGCGCTGGTTGCATCGGGCAAGCCTGAACACCGGGAACTCGTTCATCAGTGGGTACGAAGCCCGGCAGCCAAAGCCTGGCACCCAAGTGTGGAAGGTTCTATCGATATGATGAAGCCACGTGGGTATTTAAGCTGGTTCATGAGTTTTGATGCCTTGGACTGCGCGTTGTATTACGATGCGACAGGCGACGAATTTGTCTTGCCTGCGTTGCGTGAGTATGCGGTAAAGACCGCGATGGGTCAGGCCGGTGGAGGGTCATGGGGACACACGTTTGCCTGGCCGACATTCAATGGTGGCAAGCTGCACGGTATGAACCCCGGCTATGGTGCCCTGAATGCCGCTGGAAATCGGTGCTTCTTTTTGATTGCTTTGGCTCAGAAGCTTGGTATCGAGCATCCGGAAATTGACTTGGCAGTGAAGCGGGCGCACCAGTTTTTTGGGTCGTTCGTCGACAAGGGAGGCATCCCCTACGGCATGCATGGTGCTGCGGCAACCGATGACAGCAATGGCAAGAACACTGGGGTTGCGTTTGCACTCAAGCAGATTGGGGACGATCACGGAGCCAAATATTTTGCTCAGATGTCCACTCATGCTTCGTTTACCCGTCGGGCGGGGCATGGCAATGATTATTTCTGGCATTGGTCTCCTTGGGCAGCAACGTTGTGTGGGCCCAAAGGAACGATTGCCACCCACCGGAATATGCGGTGGCGGTTTACGCTTTGTCGAAGCTTTGATGGATCGTTTGTGATCCAGTCGCCAACTGGTGGTATCCAGAGCCTCCGTGACCCGACAGCTACCTTTGCTTTGCATTATTCAGCACCGCTGAAGCAGACATTGATCACAGGAAAAGACATCAATCCGTCCTACGCGTGGACGGACAAGGAGATGGATCATCTGATGACCAGCGCGTTGCCCCAACTCAATGACCCGATGTTGATGAAGGCAGCCGGCATGCCCTACACGGAACGAACGACTGATGATTTGTTCGGGCAGCTTGATATGTTCAAACCCAAAGCACGTGGGCAATATGCCCGCGAATTGGGAAAGCGTTATTTGGCTGGTGAGACAGAAATTCTGCAACGATTTGTCAGGTTACTTGAAAGTGATGAACCGCGTTTACGCGATAGCGGTTGTCGAGGGCTCGCCGCGTGTGGTGCTGATGCGACACTTCAATACATGTCAAAGGTGGCTCGCCTGCTGGATGACCCTCGAGAATTTGTGCGGATGCAGGCGATGGTGACGATGACTCAGGCTTCGGATAGTCCTGAAACCCAGTTGGCCATCCTCAACGCGACCGTAGCAGATCGCGGTGATGAAACTGTGTCGCCCAATGACTTCCCATCGTGGGCTCAAAATCCTCTGTTTGGTAAACAGGACAGCAGGTTGGCCGAATCCCCCTTCGAAGCCGACTTTGATGAGGAACTGGTTCAAGCAGCATTGGAGAAGCTTCTTGATCTTGATCCGATTGGTAACCGAGGTTTTCTTCGGACACGCAGTGGGGTCTGGTCGCAAGACACGGTTGTGCGTTTGGCAGGGCCGCTGACTTTTGTCGCAGAAGAAGAGCAGACGAGTGATCAGATGTTTTCCGGACGTAACCTCGTCGGTCAGGAGATTCTGAACAAGTTCGGTTATCACGAAGCGATTCAGGCTGGGGCCAATTACCTGCGCAAGCAAGCCGAGATTACCCGGCATCTTCGTCCTCGTGTCACCTTCAAACGCGCCCTGGTCAATGTCGACATGATCAAAGCGAATCCCGGTGCCTGTAGGGAATTGCTCGCCCCATTGAAACTCTGGTTGGCTGACGACCCATTGGCAGCAGTGGTTGAGAAGAAGGGTGAGACAACGGTGGTCACAAGGGCTCAAGATCTGATTGCCCTGATTGAGTCAGCCAGGCAAGTCGATTCGCTGCCACGACTGGCATCTGAGGTGGAACAGTTCTTCCAGGCTACCTTGAAGAAGTCAGAGGGAACCAGCGCAAGAATCAAGCTTTGCCGTGAGGAGTTGGCAAACCCGTTACGGAAGAACTACTTCCGTAAAATTGCAGCCATGAACTATCTGGTCGAAGTTCTGGCGTCAGATGCCATTGAGGATCTGGCACCTTATCTGGGGCATCAGTATTGGCGTTTGCGACAACATGCGCATGCACTGGCGATCAAGCTGGATGGAGTCGGCGTGACGGAGTCGCTGTTGTCGGAATTCCAGCAGTCTGAGGGTGCAAATGCAGCCGCGATTCTGACGGTACTGGGCGAACGCGGCGATGTTGAAGTCTTGCCTGTAGCAAGAACACTGCTCATGGCTGATCGTGGTACTTCGGACCATTCAGAAGTTGTCCGCGCTGCAGCAGTACAGGCTCTCATTAAAATCGGGGGCGCAAATGAGATAGAAACTCTATTCACATTCATGCGGGACGCCCGTGGGATGCGGGAATTGGAAGCATGCGAGCAAGCCATCCTCCACTTGAGTGACAATCCTGAACACGCACAACAGGTACGTGCCTTCGTTTTGTCAGCCTTGGCGAATTGGGAAACACCTGTTCGTCAATCTTTGTATTGGGTACTCGCTCGCCTTGGGGGCGAAGAATGTCTGTCTGCTCTGGTCAAAGCGACGGCTGCTGCTGATGAGGTCGAATTCCGTGAGCTTGTCTATGCTCTTTCGTGGTCGCCAGATGAGCGGGCCACGGACATGTTGTTGGAAATTGTCAAGGAGAACCTCGGAACACCAAGATCCCGGATTGCTGCAAGAGAGGGTGTCCGTCGTATGGTGATTGGCACCGATGATGTTGGCAATCTTACCGATAAACAGCGACTCGACTATGCAGAGCCACTGTTGAATATGGTGTTGGACAAGTCGACGGTGACGTACCTTGGTTGCATCCGTTCGGGACGTTGTGCTTCCATTCTGCAACGTACCATGCGACGCGGCGAACCTGAGACGGCAGCCAAGGCGATCATTGCAGCTACCACCGATCTCTCCGAAGCTTCCGAGGCAGACCGTAAGTTGGGTGCTGCTGCTTTGATTGACACAATCGAATTCATTGAAGTCACCCAACTTCGTGGTGGAGCCACTCAGGCGCTGCATAAGACCAAGGAAGCCAGAGCCGCCTATCCCAGATGGAAGGCGTTATCTGCCCAAGCCGGCAAAAATCTTCTCAAGCTTGATAAGCCCGGCAAAGCACCACTTCCAGAATTCAATGATTTGGATCTGGATTTCTGAGTTGGTGTTTGCCGTGTCAACACTCGATGAAAACCCAGCCACCGATTCGAGGAAAGTGTCGGTCAGACCTCGCTACTGGAGGAACCAAGACTTGGGACCGGATCTGCGATGGTTACCGTTTTCTCCGGTTACCCATTCAAGCCAGCTGAAGTGACGCCAAAAGCGATGCCAGCGCTCCCGAGAATGGGCAAGCACCCATAAAAAAGGCATTGAAAACACGGAACTTATCAATGCCTGATGCCCCCTACGGATCAGATTTTCGCTCGTGCTTGCGGGGTTTCAGCAGTATTCTGGGACTCGCACCCCCAAATGTACCCTCAATCGCTGCGAACCCCGCCCTGCGCTAACAGAGTTTGCTATGCAGCTTTAACGTAAGGGGCGCAGCGACTCTAGTCAAAGCGGCGCAGTGAGATGCGAACGCCGCCGGTGTGAGGCCATTTAGCGACCCGAGTTGCCTGTAGGCTCGAGGAAGCTTGTTGGGTGATTGATCGCTGGCGACTCGACTACAACCATCACCGCATCCACAGTTCATTGGATTATCAAACCCAAACCTCTCACTCAACCTGGTGCAAAGACTGGGGGGGTAGTCACTCGCAGGACATCAGGTGAGTCCATTTATTACTCATTAACTTACTGCAATAGGCCGCCTAACTTCGTGATATACACTGCTCGGAAGCTAAAAACACACGTTTCAAAATTGATTTCCAGCCAACCCGAACATGCAACCTCAGAAGCAGATATAACGAGCGTTGTCGAACATCCATCTAGGTGAAATTCGAACTGGACACGAAAGTCGGTAGCAAGCGTGCATACTCATCAATTGTGTAGCCTAACCATGACCATACCACATGAGACTCGCGAAAAGATTGTCGATCAGCGATGGATCGCCACCCCCGAGAGGCTGACACATGAGGTTTAGTTTGCGTGCAGTATTTACCTTCGTCCTCATCGCAGCCTTGCTGATGTTTGGGTGGAAAAAATATTTAAGTCCGGAGGACAATTACATTGAGATCTTTGTCCAACTGAAGGGCTGGGACCTAGGCAAGTCAAACAGCATTGAAGCCACGAACATGGTAAACCGCCCATTTCCAGACAAGGGCCAGAATAAAGTTGGTGATCTCTATCGTGGAGTCGACCGTGTATCTATCAGCCCTGGGTATTCAGGATTTTTTTTCAAAACACGCTTTAGGGATTGGGATCGAGATCAGGCGGTGCAGCGGCTACGCGACGTGGTTGGTGCATTTGTTGATGCGGACCCCAAGCTGCAGATTGACTACTTTGAAATGCGAGAGTTTACCCTCGAATTCACCGATGACACGCGGATCAAGCAAATCCGCAGAGAAACAACTTCTGAGAGCTTCCCACTCTTGCTGTCCACAGATCAGGAGGCGTTCAATGATTAATTATGGACTCGGCAAACATGATGACATCACGGTGCGAATCAGACTCACACCTTATAGATCTGCTGAACCCACCTCTTCTCGCTATCAGTTCAACTTCAAAGCTCCTCTATTTCCTATCCCACAAGAAACTATTTGACGTGCCCACCACTCGAAGAGATAAACACGAATTTAGGTATCCATGATTTGTGAACCCAGCGTTCAAAAGGTAAGAAGGTTGCAGACGCAGACAAGCTCATCGTCAACGCAAGAAGTCAACGCGAATGTCGTGTAACCTTGTACAAGAAGAGAACCTAACAAAAGGATCGTAAAAGTTATGAACATTCCCAAAATGCTTACCGTTTACGAAGTGGCTGAGCACCTCAGGGTGAATCACAACACCGTTCGCCGGCTAATCAATGATAATAAATTAAAAGCCGTGCGAATTGGAAACGCCATTCGGATCCAGGAACCGGATCTAGCTGCATACCTGTGCGGCTAGCCCTTGCTCCGCCGCCCGGCGGTACCACTTCATCGCTTCAGCGTAGTCCTGCGGTACGCCTTCGCCGTTGTTGTACATCGAACCTATATTATGCTGCGATTGGGGATGCCCCTGGCTTTCGTGTCGCACGAAATTCATCTGGCCAGTAGGTCCGACAACGAAGTTCGCAAATCTACGCTTAATTGAGCAGGGCGTAGCGGTCGCTGAGATGCCAACGCGTAGAACTTAGCTACGCGGTCGTCCTTCATGTCTCTGCATAACCCAATCTCTGCATAACCCATCAACAACGCTATTAACTCCTCGCCCAAAATTCCAGCAAGCCGCGTTTCGGATTGCTCGCGGAATTGAGCTCGGAATTGTGTAAGCTGCTGCTCGACCGTGAGCGTTAGGGTTGAGGTGCGTTGTATGGCCTTTTGTCTAAGGCTTCTTCATTGTAATGCCCCAGTGCTTTGAGTGTTCCTTGATCTTGACCACTTTCCAGCCTGGGTTCTTTCGCTCCGCGATTAAGATCGCCTGAGAAGATGTTTTGGCACTGATTTTGGAAATTGCGACAGTTCTCTGACTGGGAGCCAAAAGTGAAACCGCTGTCTCCGCAGAGTGAGCGGTTTCCGATAAGCCGATCGGTGCGATGGAAGTACAAGCAAGTAAGACTAAGGTTGAAAACTTCATAAGCATGGTAGCTGAACTCCGAATTTTGGGGCTTGGGCTGGCGTGGAAGATGCACAGGCACACCACTTTGCTGTTGTACTTACTTATCGCTCGGTCGTAACACCTGCCCGATTTGTCTCAAAATGTCGCTGGATATCCGTATTTCCTGCGGTGGCGGGCAGTCAATGATTATAGAAAATCAGTTCCACAGTGCATGTACTTCCTGTTCACAAATCGAAGTAGTGAAGCTGATTACAGCACGTGACCTACCAGCCCGGTACTGCCGCCAGGCACGATGCTGCCATCTGGAGGATCAGTGGCAACCGCGTAGGCCCATTCATCGATTGCGTACAGACTGCGAGTGACCTTAAATTCATCGGAATCCACAACTCAAATTCGGCCATCAACACACGAAGCCACAATTTATGAACTATCGCTCAATTGGGCGTTGTTCAATGGCTCCGGGTGAAACCGTAAGTAGCGGACCTTTCGCCCGATGGTAGGTTGCCTTGGTTTCTCGTGCGATCGCGAGTGTCCGTACGATTCGGAAGTTCCATCAGGATACACCACAGCAAATTCGGTTTGTGTTGAATCAACAGCCGAGTGAATCGTTCATGGGCTTCATAAGATTCCGTACAACAAGTCCGCTCCTCAACCAGAGAATTGGTCAACATGTTCCTGATTTTGGTTTGGGCACGAACACGACGAGCAGAAGCTCGAGGTCGCTGAATTGTAGCATTCATTTACCCGATCATTCCTGCAGCCAGCTAGCACAGTTCAGGCAGACGCCAAAGTCCAGTTGCGGGCTGGGGGCAAGTGAAGCGTTCATGGGATCAGTTAATTCGGCGGCTTCAAACTGCTTCCCTTGAGACTGGAAAGGTAGGTGATCAAGTCGCGGAGTTCTTTGCGAGTTAGGGAGTTGGTAAAACCAGATGGCATTGCTGTGCCTTGGTTGACTCGGTCTTCGATGCTTTCGGTGGGGATCGCGCGGACTTTGCCCGTTGCGAGATCGCGGAGCCCAACCGTGGCGTTGCCATCGGATGTCAGATAGCCGGAAAAGGTACGACCGTCGTCGGTGAGGACCCTCGTCATCTCAAATCCCTCTTTGATCTGACGCTTCGGCCAGATGACAGATTCGATGATGAGTTCCAAGGGCAGGCCTGCGGCTACGGCCGTCAGGTCAGGTCCACTCTGAAACGTTTTAGTAGCGGAAGTCACATTCTGGATCTGATGGCAAGCCGCGCAGTTCGTGGGCGACGATAAAAAGACCTGCTTTCCAGCCGCGGCATCACCGGATTTGCGAACCTCATCAATCAGTGATCGAACCAGCGCGGGATCGTACCCAATGGCATGGCCTTGCTTGATACCTATTCGTGTTTTCAGAGCATTGACTAATTCGAGGTCGTCGTGGCCGGAGGCACTAAGCCAGCGACTGATCAGTTTGGCTTTGTCCGCTGAAAGTTCGTTTTTGTTGAGGGCAACTGCCAGCGTCTGAGCACCCCCGACACGGTTCATGATAATGCTCAGAACTGGCCCAAGCGATTCATCATTCTGGAGCTCGTGGAGCAGTCGAAGGCTTGCTGCTGCAGCGGTGATGAGGTCTTGTCTCGCGGTCGCTTCTAGTGCAGCAAGGTAAACCGTGGGCGACATTCTAGCGGAGATCAACGGCTGAAATTCTTTGACCGCAATATCAGGTACCAGTTCAGAAAGCGACAGGATCGAGGCGGATTGGGTCTGCTCGTCTATCGCGTCACCAACCATGAGTTTCAATTGTGAAATAAGTTGTGGCTGCTTCCAGAGTCCGGCCAGACGAGCTGCCGATGTGCGGACGCCTTGATTTTCGTTCCCGAGAAGTTCCGCCAGTTCTTTATCAACCATACTTGCTGGAGCAAGACGCCGCCCTTCCGCGATCGCTGGAAGCGAGATGAAGAGTTGCGGATCCTGCACCGCTTGTTGAAACACGCGGTCAAGGTCGCTCGCCGTACCAACGCGGGCGAGTAGCTGCAAAAGCTCACGGCGGCCATCGACTGAAATCTCCGGTGACTCAATCAGTCCGCGGACCTGTCCAGCAACGTCATCACCACCAAAAGCCTGCAGCACGAAGATCAATCCGGCAGAATTTTCAAACTTGAGCTGCCCCTGTTTTAATGCTGGCTGCCATTGTGTCGCCAAAGCGTGGACGGTCTGCGTGAGTGCGTGGCTTGTGAAACGGTCCATCGGGTGGTCGGTCGCTTTTGCAGCGACCGCCATCGACTCGGCCGAGTGAATGTCGCTGCAGGCCACAATTGCCTCCAGTCGGACTCGCGGATTTTCATCAACAACACTCTGGTTGAGCAAGTCAAGCGGTGACTCAATACGGTCATGCCAGCGTCCGGCAACACGTGTGGCGTAAGCTCGCGCTCGATAGTCCTTGGCCTTGAGTAGGCGTTCCAGCAATGGTTGATTAATGACTTCGTGTGATTCAAATACGCCCATTGCTTCGTAGAGATGATGCTCGACGTTGGGGTCGTTTTTGTCGAGTGCATCCACCCACTGGGTGATGACCGGGATGATTTGACTCTTTGGCAAATCCGCGAGTCGGCGTTTCGCTTGGTAGC
Source organism: Planctomycetota bacterium (assembly GCA_029977825.1). Classification (GTDB taxonomy): domain Bacteria; phylum Planctomycetota; class Planctomycetia; order Pirellulales; family Pirellulaceae; genus Rubripirellula. The sequence goes on from JAPOKD010000023.1 coordinate 20,148, forward strand.
GATTATAACGCCAGTCCGATTTCAGTTGTTCGCATACCTCAGCGGCAGGCATGTTGGACAGATCGGGAGCCTTCGCCAGAGGGCGCTCCTTCGCCGTGATCCGCCAGATGCGGCCATGAGTTTTATCGCGGTCAGGGTGCCTGAACGACGCTTGATAGTGTCCGATGATCGGATTGAACCAGTCCGCAATGTAGATCGCGCCATCGGGGCCGATGCGGATATCTACAGGGCGAAACGCGTTGTGCGATGACGTTAGCAGGTTGGGCTGAAGTGAAAGTCGATGTCCTGAGCCATCGATCTCACCCTTGAAACGGTTGACGTCACGAGCGAAATAACCGGCAATCAACATTTCGCCCTGAATGTCGTCGGGCAGGTGTGGCGACTCGGCAAATTCTATGATCATTGACTTGATCCGGGTCTGTCCGATCGTCATTTCGCGGCCCCAATAGCTGGGGATGTATTCCGTACTCACCATACCGGGGAGCAGTTCGAATACGCCCTGGCCATTACCCTTAACAAACGGCTCGCCCCAGTTTCCAAAGGCGATTCCCCATGGGTTGCCATCACCACCGGACCGGCGGAATCCGTCAAGCTGCAACCGCCGAGGTCGCAATCGCCAGGAACCATGTTCGTCCAAACGTCGGATTCCCCAAGGC
>JAPOKD010000663.1 GCA_029977825.1 Planctomycetota bacterium
ATCGTATCTGTTTGTTTGGCAGAATTTGGAATACGTAGTTAATGAGCAGACCGCCCCGAACAACTGCGGCATTCTAGAGCAGAGGCGATAGGCAGGCAATTAGTCACGGGCCTGCCGCCACTATCTCGACCGAACGCTAAAAGCACCGCGAGCCACGCATTCACCTGTGACCTGCCAGCAGTACGCTGGATCAGGAAAGGAGCCGAAAAGATGGTCGATCTGCTTCCAAAACTGAAGCAGTCCCCACTTGTATCTGGCACTCGTCAACCTGACGGGGACGCCGTTGTTATGAGATGTGGTATTTCCCCGACCCACGTTGACCACGGAGCATCAGAAGAACACTTACAGCCCCCTCAAACTGAACACAGACCAGCCACCCCCTGAGTTGCCGGTCGTCTCGCTGTTGTGCGTTCCCCCAACGCCCAACGCCCAAACCCCACAACTTCCGAGCCAGCCGGGACCAGAGACGTCTGCCCAAACAGGAAAGGCGCTGGGAGGCTAACAGCCGCCGCCGGCTTTCTATCCAAGAACAAGTGAGCTCACACTCGCTAGTTTCAGCCACCCTGACATTGAATTTCCTGACTCGTTGGCTTCTCGGAATCCTCGCCCAAACGTCGCAACCAAAGCCAGCAAAACACAGCCACTAACCCTTCGACCGCGGCGAACAGCAATCGCGCTGCAATGGCTGCGAGCATGGCATGAGTTGGGCCAAGAGACACGGCTAGTACAGTCGTAATCACCAACTCTCGAATCCCCGCTCCACCGGGCAACAGTGAAGCGAAACCTATCACCACTGCGAGACTCATGGCGGCCGTACAGACAAGATACAACTCTGCTCCTCCTGGACTGGCACCTGAACCGATCGTCGAGAAACCGGGAATTGCTGAGACCAACACCGTGAACGACGCTCCAATGAGCAACCACGACAAACAAGACCACGCCCATCCAGCAAAAAACAATCCCCACCCAAGTCGCCCATCTGCCACTCCCGAGGCATCCTTGATTAGACGTTTCGCAACCACCCTGAGGACGGGTGGAAAAGTTGGCAGGCTGGCAACAATCGCGATACCTCCCGCCATTACCGAGATCCAGACAGGAACCGGCAGCCATAGCACCACAAGTCCCGCCACTGCGCCACCGACCGCCATCATCAAAAACGTTTCAAGAAAAACGCTCATGGTCGCCTGAACCGGTTTGACCCCATCACGCGCCAGAACTCCGGCCCGAATCACAATGACCATGGCCTTTCCCGGAACGTACTTGCCGATGTGGCCCAACAGTTGTGCAGCGAGTACCGTGCCGATGCGTGGTCTTTGGCCCAAAGACATGAGCGCTCGCCGAAGCAGAAATGCCGACGGCAGTAGGCCCAGACCATATAACCAGGCAGCAACGAACACATAATGCCATCGTATCGATGCCCAACTCGGTAACGAGGCGACAAGAGCCTCACGCCGAACCAGCAAGGCCTCACGCTCAACGGATGTGGCCGATTCCAGTTCTGAGTCAACCAAGTCAATCTGCAGGCGAACTTTGTCCGTTTCTTCTTCCCACTGCTGCAATGCTGAGCGGCCAGCGATCACCAGACCTCCCACAACCAAAACAGCAATCATCCATTTCGCAACGCGAAGCACTTGAGTTTTATATTTCTCAATCAGCTTTGGCTTACCGATATCGCTTTTTCCAATTTGATCTGCGTCTGGCTTCAAAATCCTCTCCTGTACCGCACGCTCAGTCCTGCGAGCGTATCAAATACTGCAATTCAACGAGGCCCGGAACGTTGCATTGCGTCCGTAGAAGGTAAAAAAAGGGCTGGCGTGGCGTCCCACGTGTGCCACACTGTAGGTCCAACGCCTTGACCCGTCATCTACCGAGCAGTGTTACTGAGCCATTAATAGATGCCTAAACGAAAAAAACAGCGCAAGCATAGCCCTACCGAAATGGGAACTGGCAACAAGAATCAGGCCACCTCGGAAAAGGCGTCAGCCACTTCCCAGACGAGCGTAGAGAGTAAAGAACCGACGCTTGATTCACCACATCTGACCAGTCAACCGCCAGCGTTGCCTCCCTTGCCATCACTCTCTCGAATTCTTTCCGTGGTGATGTTGATCCTGGGAATCCTAGCTGTCGGCGCGCTGTTTTATCGAGTAATGGCAGGGTTCTTTGTTCCTTTATTCCTCGCTGCTCTGTTGGTCGTTTTATTTCGGCCAGTCTATTTGCACATTCTGAAACGCTGCAAAGAACGCCGACAATTGGCCGCGATGGCCACCACGCTTCTGATCATGTCAGTCGTTCTCCTTCCCATCTTTCTGTTAATTTCCGTCGCGGCCAGCCAATTCACCGCGATGGTGAGCCACGTTGATTTCAAAGACCTTTCAGCGGCGCTGGACCGCGGCCGAGAACAAGTTGGGATCTCACTTCCATATGCAGAGCAGTTCCGCCGCCTAGACTCCCTCTCTGATAGCCTTGATGAGCCAGAGCGTCCCGAAATCAGCGGCACACCGATCATTAGTCGCGAGGCAAAATTGGCACAAGAGATGGTTCTCGCCAACATTACCGAAGCCCTTACTCTCGTCAAATACCTGCAAGCCAAGGTTGATGGTCCCGCAACAGCTGAGGAAGCAGCTCGCATCGCCGAAGCCCGACTGGTTGAATTCAGACAATCCGTCGAGACACATAACGCTGATACAGACCAGTCTGCCACTGACGAATTGATTGGCAAATTAAGTGCCGAGGAAAAATTTCATCGCCAGAGCGTGATAGCGTCGGCGGCCATCAGATCGTGGATGCGGATCCTGCTGGGAGGTACCTTCCGAAGCCAAATACGCCTTCTGGCAAACCCAAGCACTGAGTCCTTCAAAGACTTGATGAATCGGGGACGCGAGGTATTGCAGCCTCGATTTGTGTCTTTGACCAGCGCCACTGGCGGTTTTTTACTGCAGTCCATCATTGGAATGCTGGTTCTGGTAATCGCGATCTATTTCTTCCTGCTCGATGGAGCTGGCATGATTCGCACGTTGATGCGACTCAGCCCTCTTGATGACAACTATGAAAGTCGCCTGCTATTGGAATTTGATCGCACCAGTCGTGCAGTCGTGCTGGCAAGTGTCTGCAGTGCGTTGGCGCAAGGCCTGCTCGCTGCTTTGGCCTTCTGGCTTTGTGGTTTCGACTCGGTTATCTTTCTGTTCCTGATCACCAGCCTTATGGCTTTGGTTCCTTTCTTGGGGGCGGCATCCGTCTGGGTTCCGTGCGTGATCTATCTTGGTGCGGTAGAACAACGTTGGTACGCGGCTCTGGCCCTACTCATTTACGGCGCCGCGATTGTCTCTTCAATCGACAACGTAATCAAAATGTACGTGCTACACGGCCGTTCCACCATGCATCCCCTGTTTGCATTGCTAAGTGTTTTGGGTGGCGTGAAGGTGTTCGGGCCCATCGGCATCCTGGTTGGTCCGATGGTGGTCGTATTCATGCAGACACTGCTCGAAATACTCAATCACGAACTGGCAGAACGTGATGCTAGCACCATCATGACCGACACAGATAAGCCGGAAACAACCACCCACGAAACCGCGTCGGGAGCCGAAAGTAGCATCGAAGCCGCCAGTTCGTGAGAGGTTCCCACCTGGCAGTTAGCATTACACTCACCGCCCGGACTCGCCGCCCGAATTCACCGCCTCTTCCTCCCACAGCCAGTGTCAGCGCGCGGCCGCATTGACAATCAAGACCAGGTGGTCGGGACGGCCCCGGTCCGACCACAAAGTTCAGGTCACGCCGTTCCGGGATAGGACCACCCATTTTCATAAGGTCGACTCAACAAGCGGTTCGCCTCGTCATCGCCCAC
>JAPOKD010000517.1 GCA_029977825.1 Planctomycetota bacterium
AGAAGCGGCGCGTTTTGCGACGATGTTCTTCCAGAACATTGGAGTTCATCATGAGGCTCCGTGGTTGGAGTTACTTCTGTGGTGTTTAGCAAAACACAAAGTGCTAGAAAATATCGGTGGCCGCTTGGTTCACCATTTTAGCGGATTCAAGCGCGTGACGGTGTTGCGAACGGGAAGACAGTTGTCGCGAGCCTTGCACAGGTCATGATTCAGATATCGGAACGCAATTTGATATCGCGACTGCTTCGGAATTGTTGCGTATTGGGGCCTGTTGGTAGTCAATCAAATAACCAATCACCGACGAATGGTGTATGAAGCACCACTGCAATGCTTACGGCCCAAACCAGAATCAACAAGCATGTGAACATGCCGCGACGTTCAAAGCTTCTGTTGTGCATGGCGAACTGCACAAATACACCGCCGAAAGCTGCGAAGGGACTACCTGCCAGCAAGAAGATTGTGATTTCGTAACCGAACAGCAGATTGAGGTACTTGGGGTCATTAATATTGACCTTTGGCATGACGCCGAGTTGGATCCATGCGAAGATCCACACTCCGAAATACGCACCGAGCATCACGACTGGGTACAGGAATGTAGCCCATGTAACGCTCTTCTCGATTCTTGTGATTGGAGGTGTCCGCGATTGCATGTCCATATTCGGGTTGGACATCTTCGGATGATACGGATTTTCCATGAATCAAGTTTCAGTGGTTACACCGGATGTAATCGGTGACTGATTTGGGCGAATGAAAGCTGTGGGCAACTCCACGCCGCAATCGCTTGCTTTCCAGACGGCAGCGGCATCCTAATTTTTGTTTTTCTTCCTCGGTGGCTTCGTTTTCGATTTTTTTTCCGTGGCGTTTTCTTGTTGAAGCTTCCAAAGGTCAATCCTGTTGATATCGTTGGTCGCTATGGGGCCGTCTGTGCTCCGCCCGCGTTGGATGTCAGTTTTCAGCAGGTCGAGAAGCTCCTGGACAAGTTCCGGTTTTTCGTTTTGAAGGTTTCTCCTTTCTCCAATGTCAGTAGCCATGTCATACAATTGCACCTTTGCGGCGGTGTTGGGCATGTCGCGCTCCCTTGGAGAGGTCCATCCACCCGAGCCCTTGGCGAGCAACAGCTTCCATCGGCCTCGGCGGTACGCGAAGTGTCCGCTGAATGAATGGTGCGTGATACCATTCCGAGTGGTTATGATTTCCTTTTCATGCAATGCTGGCAGAAAGCTGACACTGTCCTCCGCGGCGTTGTTGGGAATCTGTTGTTGAGTTAGTTCTGCAACGGTTGCGAAGAGGTCTGTGTGACAAATGAGCTGGTTGCAAACGGTTCCTGGTTGGACGGTGGACGGCCACCTGACAATGAAGGGCAGTCGGTGACCACCGTCCCAGAGATCGGCCTTCGATCCTCGCAAATTGCCGCTAACGAGATGTCCTTGTTCAGCCAGGTTTTTGATGTTTGCGGCCTTCGAGCAACCGTTGTCACTGGTGAAAATGAGAAGGGTGTTGTCAAGTTGACCGTTTTTGCTCAGGGCGGTGTTTATTTCTCCGAGGACATTGTCTGTCTGCATCACGAAATCGCCATACGGGCCCAAACCGCTTTTTCCTTGCCACTCGGGGCTTGGGACAATCGGCGTGTGCGGTGAACCGAGAGGAACATACAGAAAGAAAGGTTTGCTGTTATCCTTGCGCGACTCGATGTACTCAACCGACTTGCGAGTCAGGCGTGGTAACATGTTGATCACGGCATCGTGTTTGATGACGTGGTCATTCTCGATGACGGCCTCCATATTGCGGGCGTGGTGAAAACCGTGGAAGTAGTCGAAGCCTCGGTGGATAGGCCCATCGGGAATTGTGGCACCCACTGGCGGCGATTTGTGTTGGTTTTGGCTGTAAGGAACACCGGTTTCAGGATTCAGGTATTGAAAATCAAGGTGCCACTTTCCAATGATGGCCGTGTCGTATCCAACATCACGCAGGAATGAAGGTACGGTCGGACGCTTTGCATCGATAAGGCAGGGTGCGAATCCTGTGACGACCCCTTTTTGAAGGCGCGTGCGCCAACTGTATCGTCCGGTGAGTAACCCATAACGTGTTGGGGTACAGACTGATGATCCCGAGTGAGCGTCAGTGAATGTCATTCCCTGCGATGCAAGTTCATCAGCATGCGGCGTTGGGATTTTGCTCGTCTCCGGAGCCAAACATTGAACGTCTCCGTACCCGAGGTCATCACACATCACGTAAATGATGTTGGGAAGAGACTCCGCCGAGGCCTGGGAAACGAAAATCGCTGCATAGGAGATTGCGGAAATAGTGACAGACCACACGGATCGCTTGCCTGCGTTGGAGAGGGCTGAATATGCGTTGGCAACTTTCATCGGGTCACTGATCCTGTGGCTGACTTTTTGACGACTTCCGCTCGGTAGATTGGTTCTTTAGTAGAGAGTGTAGGACTTCTTCATCTACTGGTCCTTCGAGCCAAGCAATGGATTGCAGAAATTTATCCATCTTTCTGACGGTGTCGAGGAAGGCCTTCTGGTTTTTATGTTCATTGAAGAAACCGTGTGGTTGGCCGTCATAGACCCAAAGCTCGGACCGGATGCCAACGTTTTTCAGGTCGGTATCAAATTTTTCAGCCGTGGCCACGGGAATAAGAGAGTCAGCCGAACCCAGAAAAACGATGGTTGGTGGGTCGTCTTTGCTGATGTTGTGCGCTGGCGAAATCGCGGGGAACCACTTCTTAACTCGGCTGTATCCGTAGCCTTTCGGCCCATTGTCGTAAACCGGGTTGAACAGCAGAAGTGCATTGGCTTTGGAGCTGATGTTCGAGTTCTTCTCTGTGGCGGCATCCAAACCTTCGCAGATGCCAGTGGTTGCTGCAACGTGTCCACCGGCGGATCCGCCGCCAGCGGCAATGCGGGAAGGGTCAACCCCAAGTCGGGCCGCGTGGGTTCGGATCCAACGGATTGCGGACTTGCCATCGGCAACGCATGCGTCGGGCTGTGTGTTCTGACGGGTTTTAACCCGATAATCTGCCACAAAACTCACGATGCCACGTGAGGCCAGATATCGAGCGTGTTGTTCGAACTGAGTTACCGTACCTCCGTTCCAGCCTCCACCAAAGAAAAATACCGCAGCAGGTCGCGCGGCGTCTGTTTTTTCTGAGGGGTCAAAGCGGTAAATCCATAATTTGTCGCCAGATGCTTCCTTGTAAACCTCTGCGACGCAGCCTTGTTTGAAATCATGTCTGCTGGTGTCTGCGTCGGCGGCCGCAATGAGTGTCAGGGCAACAAGAGCTGTGGTGGCTAATCGGCTATGCATGCGGATCCTTCGAGGTTCAAGTCAAGTGGCGTTGTTTCGTTCGCAGCCATACTTGCAGTTCGATGTTGAGGACGAACTGACATTAATATAATTCATATCGAGGAATCAGCTATCCGACAAAAGGCCATCGAGGCGACGGATTTTGGCAGGGATGTCAACTTTCTGGCAGCTCGTTCATGAATGGACAGATCAGTTGCTGTTCCCAGATGCTGTTATCTTTGATGCTGCTATTTCGTGGCGGCTTGCTCCAGTGTCCAGCTCGTCATTCTTCTGAGCGGGACCAGGTTGAAGGTTTCCTCAATCGTGCCGTATTCGGCGGGCAGTCCAGTGTTGGAATTCTGGAAGAGATGGTTGAGGCCCGGATAGAGATTGATTTCGACGTTGGTATTTCCAGCTGCTTGTAAAGTTTCACGAATGGCGGTCAGATTCAAAACGGGATCAACTTGCAGATCCTTGGTGCCATTGATCGCGAGTACCGGGCATCTGAGTTCACTTAACGCCTGCTTTGGATCCAGTTTCAGGAAAGTTCTCAGCCACGGTGACGCCTGTTTTTCAATAGCGGCTTGAGCAGCTTCGATAATTTCGGACAGGTCAGCTTGGTCGTGGCCATAGGACTCGCTGATTTTTTCTGCTACGAGATCACGGCTGGGATGTTCGTGGTCACGAATGAGCTTAAGAATCACTTGTTGCGTCTTCTGATTAGCTGAAATGACATTTTCCGGGATGCCCTGCGCTCGCATGATCAGGGGTCCTTGGCTGAGAATAATCTGTCGCCCATCGACGCCGGGAGCGGCCATAAGGATGACGAAGTCCACGCGTTTGTTTCTTACCGCAATCAGGGGAGCAATCAGGCCACCTTCGCTGTGCCCGCAGATGCCAACCGGCACCTCCAGCATGGCCGGGCGTTTAGAAAGAAAATTGAACGCCGATTCCGCATCTTTGGCGAGATCGAAAGAGTTTGCGGAGGAAAAATCGCCTGTTGAATTGGCGATCCCGCGATCGTCATATCGCAGCGTTGCAATGCCGTGTCTCGCAAAATGATCTGCAATGACAAGAAACGGTTTGTGGTTGAATATCGTTTCATCTCTGTCCTGAGGTCCAGATCCCGATACCAGGATCACACCTGCCTTGGGTTTCGATTTTGGCAGAGTGAGCGTGCCTGCGAGTGTGACGTCCTCTTCCGGGCTCGGAATGCTGACGAGTTCCGTCGTGTAAGGGTAGGCACCTCGTGGAGTTTGGGGTCTGTGTGTTTTTTTTGGGGGAACGGGCGCAGCGACTTCTTTTGAAACGTCCTGCTGCGTCAGTTTCAAACTGAGTGCAATCGGTCCCTGGTTCCATTTGCCTTGCAATTGCGTCTCGCGTGCGTCGAGGAAGTGACCCGTGAAAACCCCTTGAACGCCTGGTACTCGCAGCACCACCTCACCATC
>JAPOKD010000963.1 GCA_029977825.1 Planctomycetota bacterium
GGGAATTAAGGGCGGAACGGTGCATGGCGCGACCGACGAATTCGGTTTTCGTGCCGAACAGGATCGAACCAGCGTACATGACCTCCATGCCACAATGCTTCACGCACTCGGACTTGACCATGAAAGATTAACCTATCGCTACGGGGGACGTGATTTTCGCCTCACCGATGTGCATGGTCGTGTATTGACCGAAATACTTGCCTGAGCAAAGCCTTATTCGGGGCGTGGTTCAATCAGCCGGTGCGGTCCCAGCACCAAACCAACCCAACAACTCTATTACGCTGTTACCCCTGCATCTGTGGAAGCAGACAAACTCACGACACCCGGGAGGCGCGAGCCTGCCCCCTCTACAGAGACGTGGTGAGACTCCTGTTGATCAAACGATCACCTCGTACTCACTTTGGCGGTACGTGTTCGAATTGGCACAGGGTCTACCCAGCGTGTGTCCGAAAAGTGACACATCAAAGCCCGTGTTTTTCTAAATGATTTTGAATCACGCCTGCCGTTCAAAAATCTGACTGCTATGATTGTGGACCTACGAATGCTAGTCTCCGCATCTCTTATAACGCCTGCCCCGACAACGGAATTTATCTGAGTCATGAATTTCTTCATCGACCGACCCGTTTTCGCTTCTGCGATCGCGTTGATCATGATCATGGCGGGGGCGATCAGTATGACGGTCTTGCCAATCGCCCAATTCCCTCCTCTGGTACCACCACAGGTTCAGGTTTCAACCCAATATCTGGGCGCTGGATCGGACGTGGTATCCAAAACGGTCACCACACCGCTTGAGGAACAGCTCAACGGTTCAGCTGGCATGATTTACATGTCATCCAACAGCACGAACAACGGCGAGTCCATCATCACTGTGACCTTTGATGTTGGGTTCGATCAGGACATCGGGCAAATGGAGCTGTTGACAAGCAGCAACGAGGCATTGTCGCAGTTACCCTCGGAAGTGCAGCAGGTCGGACTGACCATCGAGAAACACTCAACGAACATGCTATTGGCTGTCAGTCTGTTGTCTCCCAACGGAACTCATGACGCAACTTTTCTGCAGAACTATGCCGACATTCACATCACTGACGCTTTATCACGCATTCCGGGCATTGCATCAGTCACCAACTTTGGTCTCAGCAAGTATGCGATGCGGATCTGGTTGGATCCTGCCAAGCTAAACAACCTTGGCATGACCGCTCTGGATGTACAGCAGGCAATCAAGGAACAGAACCAGCAGGTAGCTGCGGGAAAAATCGGACAGGCACCTGCTCCCGAGGGACAGGCAATTGAATTCCAGCTCAGCACGCTGGGCCGTCTGGAGCAAGTGTCCCAATTCGAAAACATCATTGTTCGCGCAACGCCAGGCGGCTCTGTGGTCCGCGTCAAAGACGTGGCTCGGGTCGAACTGGGCAGCGAGGAGTACGACTGGGGCACGCAGTTGAATCGGAAACCGACTGCCACAATCATCGTCTTTCAATTGGCCGATGCCAATGGCTTGCAGATCAAGAAAGAGCTGGAAAAAACGATGGATGGCCTCGCCGAACATTTCCCTGAGGACATGGAATGGGTTGTCAGATACGATACAACCGAATTCATCACTGACTCCGTGCATGAAGTGCTTGTGACATTGTTGCAGGCGATTGGATTGGTGATTCTCGTCGTGTTCATTTTCCTTCAAAATGTCCGCGCGACATTGATCCCGACGATCGCAGTGCCGGTAGCCTTGATCGGTACATTTGCCTTCATGTTGATTTTCGGTTTTTCGATCAACACCTTGAGTCTGCTTGGCATGGTGCTGGCTGTCGCTTTGGTAGTCGATGATGCGATTGTGGTGGTCGAAAATGTAATGCGTCGGCTCGACGAGGGCGGCAAAGACATGCAGCAAGTCACCAAGGAGGCACTTGCCGAGGTGCGCGGACCGATCATTGCAACCACCTTGGTGCTGATGGCTGTCTTTGTCCCAGTTTCATTCATCCCGGGCATGACTGGACAGTTATACAACCAGTTTTCCCTGACAATCGCGATGGCGGTGGGACTCTCCGGCATCAATTCCCTGACGCTCAGTCCGGCGTTGTGTGCTGTATTACTGAAGCCGGGTAGTGGAAAAAAGAACTTCCTGTTCCGAGCTTTTAACACCGGGTTCAATCGTCTGTCGTCAGGCTATGCACAAGCGGTGCGATGGATGTCGAAACTGTGGTACCTGACGATGACAGCGTTTGCTGGTCTGTGTGCGTTGATGGTGTACCTGTTCGCCATAACGCCAAC
>JAPOKD010000911.1 GCA_029977825.1 Planctomycetota bacterium
CAGGAAGCAGGACGTGCCGGTCGAGATGGGAACAACAGTGAATGCAGATTACTGTTTTCGTACAGTGATCGTTACATTCAGGAATTCTTCATTGAAAACCGCTATCCACAACGGGAAACAGTCAAAAGCGTTTACGACTTCCTGTTGACCCGAGAAGAAGATCCCATTGAACTGACGCTTGAGCAAATCCGCGAGGAAATCGGGGTCAAAGAAGGGACCGAAGCCATCGGGACGGCTCAGACGTTATTAGCCAAATCAGGAGTTCTTCGACGACTGGATAGTGCTGCAAATCACGCAATCGTACGCATCGACAGCGATGCTGAAACATTACTGGACTTTCTGCCCAAAGAAGCAAAGCTACGTCGCAAGGTAATGCACGCTATCGAGCGGATGGTAGGAAGGCAGCGGCGTGAAGACGTTTATGTCAGGCTGCCGCGACTGGCTGATATGGCAGGCGTGGATAGTGACCAACTGAAACGGACCCTCCGGGAACTGAATCGTCTAAGATCATTCGACTACGTAGCACCATTCCGAGGACGCGCAGTCCACCTCGTGCAGCGGGACCTGAGCTTTGAACAACTCGACATTGATTTCGAGGATCTGAATACCCGCAAGCGGGCTGAATTTGACAAGCTGGAAGCCGTCATCAAGTTCGCTCGGACTGCGGGATGCCGGCAAAGGGTAATCCTGCAGTATTTTGGAGAAGCAGGAGCCGCTAACTGTGGGCTGTGTGATCGTTGTCAACCAGATGACGGATCGCCCGGACGATCCTCCGACATCTGTCTCGCCAGTGATATCGAAGGCATTGATTCCAACTCGCTACTGAGAGGCATTCAGGTCGTTTTGAGTGGTGTCACGCGGATGCATGGGAGGTTCGGAAAAAACATGGTTGCGCAAATGCTTTGTGGTTCCCGGAACAAGAAGTTGCAACAGTGGAAACTCCATCAACTCAGTACTTATGGACTTCTGTCGGAGCTACGTCAAACCGAGGTAGCCAGCATCATGGATGCCCTGATTGCAACAGGGCTGTTGCAACAGAAAGAGGTTGACGAGAGGCGACCCACTCTCCATATGACAGAAGATGGTCGCCGGGTGATGCGTTCAGAAGCTCCTTTACCAACCGGCATCCAGCTGCCCCTACCACTCGTGAAACGACTGGCTAAGGCCACTGGAAAAATTGAAGCCGCCGACGTGCAGTCGGATTCGGGACGAGCCAGCTCCGATGATCCAGACCGCAATCCCGATGAAGCAGAAAGTCCACAGACACTGGAGATGGCGGAAAAGCTTAAACGCTGGCGTCGCAAAAACTCAGCCGCACTTGGAATTCCAGCCTACCGAGTCCTGACGAATGCGACGATCGACCGCATCGCTGAGGCTCGTCCCACATCACGAGAAGAATTGGAATCGCTCTCCGGCGTAGGACCGGCAACGATGAACCAGTTCGGTGATGACATCGTCGCCCTCGTCACATCGATCCTGTCAGATCCAACCCATCCGGTGCAGAGCATCGACACGGATGTGGCGAAGTCAGAAAATTCGGGCGTGGCTTCAGAAACGGCCCGTCACGGTGAATCAGCTGCTATTCCTGCCTCAGCAACCATTGCAATCAATAATTCTGACCGCAAAACCAGCATGTTCGAAGCAAACTCGGACTCACAGGCCGCCCCTGAGTTGCCAACAGGGGACAATGCTCGGGTGGAAGAGGCCGCTGGTTATTGGACATGGCGGCTGTTTAACGACGGTTATTCGGAGTCTGAAGTGATGGCGATCAAGCATTGCGACTCCGTTGAACTGGTTTCTCAACTGTTGTTGGCGATTGAGAGCGGTTTGGTCGTCGATCCAGCTTGGATCACAGACGAACACGGCATCAAGCGGCTTCGTAAGTCCAACAATGGGCCTTCCATGGGCGGTTAGTCACTCAAGCCGTGACTCACTACAATCTAGGCAGGAATCCAACGCAAGCAGCGATTGGGGTCTGTGGTGTGCCCGTCGTATGATGGGCGTGTCACACAACAGCAACGGCCAAAAAGGCAGGAAATGGATAAGAAGTCCGAGAAAAACGAACCATCCGCGTCTGAGCCTCAAGAGGGCAAGCGTGGGAACAATTCACTCATCATCGCTTTATTGGTGGCCGGTATATTCGTCTTGTTGTTCTACAACCGGGGCGATGAGCGTTCGGCCGTCTCAGCGAGCTTCTTCCAGACCGAACTTGCCCGCGGGAACGTCGAGGAAGTCAGCATTGGCGAACTGAGAGTCTACGGAACGTTCAAGACGGCTCCAGAGGCGCCCCCGGCCAAAATCGAGGAAACGACCTCAACCAGCGATACCCCCAAAGATCCGCCAGCAGAGGAAACACCTGCAGATGCCGACGAGAAGAAATACCTGAAGAAATTCTACTTCAACCGATCGACGGACGCTGGGGCTGCTGTCGAACTGGAGAATCAACTAAGAGCGGCGAAGGTCGAGTATACCTACCTGGAACCTGACAACACCCAACAGATCGTTTATTTCATTGCCATAATCGGGCTTCCGTTGGCGATCCTGTTCTTCCTGTTCATGATGTTAAAACGGACAAAAAGCGACATGATGGGTGGCGGCTTTCTGTCAGGGTTCAGCAAAAGCCCTGCCAAGAAATTTGAAGCCAACGAGAAGATGGTTACGTTTGAAGATGTCGCGGGCCTGGAAGGTGTCAAAGCC
>JAPOKD010000122.1 GCA_029977825.1 Planctomycetota bacterium
CCTTGCCTCTGGAATGTCTCGGACGGGGAACGCAAGGTGAAACGGTTGGATGGACATCGGTTATCATCACAGGGATAGCGGATTACGAATAATAAGCACCGTCTGCAAAGATTACCATCTTTGTAGTCCTGATTGACCTGCCCAGTGCGCAATCACCAGAGAAATCAGAGCTTGCCGCGTCACGCTGGTGCATGTGTTCCCCATTGAATTTCAAATCTGGTTGCAATGACTCTACCGAACAGAAACACGCTGGCCTCTGGTTGGCACATCATTCATCCTGCGTCTCTCAGTCTTTTTCTTATGATTGCATCGGCTAGTTGTGTGATCGCTCAGCGGCCCTCCATATCCGCAAATGATTGGCCGTGGTGGCGCGGCCACCAGCAGAATGGGGTAGCCGCGGACGGGCAGCAGCCTCCAAGACAATGGAGTCAAACTGAAAATGTGCGCTGGCGATTGCCCATCGCGGGTCGAGGACATGGTTCACCGACTGTCTTTGCTGACAGGGTGTTCCTTGCGACTGCCGAAATAAGTAAGGAAGAGCAGTCAGTCGTAAGTGTTGATCGCGAGACTGGAAAGTTGATTTGGCAGACGGTGGTTCATACGGGTGGGTTTGCCAATAAGAGTAGAAACAAACTGAATCAGAAGGCATCCCTCGCTTCTTCCTCCGTTGCGACGGATGGTAAAAAACTCTTCATCAACTTCATGAATGACAACGCGTTGTGGACTACGGCGCTCAACCTGAACGGAAAGATACTCTGGCAAAAGCGGATTTCAGATTACGTGTTGCATCAGGGTTACGGTGCATCGCCAGCGATTTTTGGTGATCTTGTGATTGTTTCGGCAGACAACAAAAGCGGTGGCGTCGTGGTTGGCTTGGATCGTGACACCGGTCAGGTTCGTTGGAGGCGGGATCGACCATCCAAACCCAACTATGCGTCACCCATCGTTCTGAAAGCAGCTGGCCGCGATCAGTTGATTCTGAGCGGTGGTGATCTGGTCACCAGTCTCGACCCTTTGACCGGAGAGGAAATCTGGGAGATCGAAGGGGCAACAACTGAATGTGTTACCAGTGCAGTCACAGATGGACGCCACGTTTTTACCAGCGGTGGTTATCCCACTAATCATGTTTCTGCTGTCAAGGCAGATGGTTCGGGCGAGATCGTCTGGCAGAATAAAAGTCGTGTTTATGTGCCGTCGATGCTGCAACGTGATGGCTATTTGTATGCCACACTGGATGCTGGAATTGCCGCCTGCTTTCGCTGTCGCGATGGAAAGGAAATGTGGAAAAAACGATTGGGTGGTACCTTCAGTAGTTCCCCTGTGATGGTAGGGGATCTGATTTATGCGGCAAATGAATCAGGGCAGACGTTTCTGTTCAAGGCGAGTCCTGAATCGTTTCAAAAGGTGGGCGAGAATAAGCTCGGTGACAGTGTCTTTGCCACTCCTGCGATTTGCGGCAGTCACATCTACACCCGTGTAGCGCACGTTGAGGATGAACAGCGTCAGGAGTATTTGTACTGTTTGGGGAACGGAGCAGAATAAAAAAAGAATGCATAGACGCGGCAATCGCGACGAGTGGCTACCGACTGAGCGAGTGCCCCCCCACGCGGAAATTTAAGCCGAAACGCCAGCCGAACTGACAAGACGTCCCGCAGTCAGAATTGCGTTTGTTATGCTTTCGCAACCGTAATGCATTGCATCTGTGGTTTGTTTGGTTGCGAAGCAGTGGCTGACGACTAATCGGATTTTCTCATGTTCCAGCAGGTTTTGAATTTGGATATTACAACCCGTCTGAAGGCAGTTGCCTCAAGATTAATTGATCAGGAACAGGCAAGGGTAATTGTGCACCCCCAGCGACAAGGAACAGGACACTGGTTTGGCGGTGGCAACATGGTGCAGGATGCGAAAGGAACGCTTTGGCTGACAGGTCGCTTTCGGAATCAAGGTGATTCACGCACCGGTTTAGGAGCGGGAGAACGTGGACTGGAACTTGCGATTTACCGTTCTGATGACCAAGCCGAAACGTTTCAGCAATCACTCACCCTTTCAAAATCTGATTTGAATGTTGGGGCACGGGAAGTACTGTCGATTGAAGGTGCCGCGTTGCGTTTGCTTGATGATCATCGTGTTGAGCTATTTGTTTCAACTGAAAAAAAAGGCATTGGTTATCCAGCCGACCTGAGTTCTCACTTGAAACCGGGTACAGGAGTCTGGACGATTGATCGCCTGACCGCGGATTCCATTGCCCAGCTTTCCGAAGCCGCCGTCGAGACGGTTCTTGAAACCGACGATCCGCGATTCTTGCATATCAAAGATCCTTTTCTCGGGTCGCACGAAGGTACGGACTGTCTGTTGTTTTGTACGCATCCTTTCTGTTGGACCAGTTCCAACACTGGGTATGTTCTTCTGGATGATCGGGCGTTAGGTGTGGAAAATGCGAATCTGGAGTTTTTTCCTCGGGGTTTCACCTGGGACGTGGCGATGACTCGGGGAACCGCACTGGTCAATTTGCCAAGCGTTGGTGTTTTAGCAGATAAGGATGTGCAATTATTTTTCTATGATGGTGGCGAATGCGTGCGTGATTTGGATCAACACGCCACGGCGGTGAAACGCCCCCGTGGTTACTCCTGTGAAGAATTGGGTGGTGTTGCCTATTGTCTGAATGGTGATTTGAATACGGTGCAGCGTTTATCAGTCAACCACCCCATGTTTGTCAGTCCTCATGGGACAGGATGCAGTCGCTATGTCGATGTGCTGGCAACGGCTGACAGCTACATCGTGACTTGGCAGCAGTCACAGGATGACGGTTCCCAGCCCCTTGTTATGAATGTCGTCCCGCGTGCTGAAGTCGAAGCTCTCCTGGGCGAATGATGACGCAAGAGAGTGAATGTGAAAGAGAAGGCGAAGCTGTTGGCATCGCGTTGTTCATGTAACGATGTCACGGCAATGGGGTGACGAACACTTCAGTGAAAATGAACTGGCTTCCAAGCCCAGTCAGGACCGCTAGTTCCAGCAGGACGATCCATCGCGCGGGGGCCCCACGCATCATTTGCCCGCCAATGAGTGCTACCATCGCGGCTGATGCGATTGCAAACGGAAGCCAACCAGTGGCAAGCAACAGTACGTAACCACACAACAGAACAAAGCAGGCGATGGCAATGTCTGGTCGTTTTCGAAATGGTTCCGACACAACAGGCGAAGCTGCCTGCTCGTCATCACTTTTCTTCAAGAAGACTTCGAGAAGTGCCCAGACCAAAAAGAACGCCAGCAGTATTCCAACATAAACAGTGAAGTTTGGTAGCCATGACTGTTCTTGCTCTGCCACCAAATTGAATTGTTTGATGGTTTCGTCCAGTCGTTCTTGTAATGCTGAGTCTCTGTCGTAGGTCGGATCCATGCGCAGCCGCGCGAGTTCCGCCAGCACGGTTTCGTTTTGCATTGCGTTTGCCAGTACATTGGCCCAGACATCGAGAATCTCTGGGGGTGTTTCCTTGGGGGCCCACCAGTAGTTGGCATTGGTGAGCACCACGGGGATTCCCATCTCAACAGTTGTGGGTACATCCGGAATGGACTCATGGCGTTGATTGCTTAGCAAGGCAATGGCGCGAATGTTCTCATCCGTGGGCGTACCTTCCACTCCGCGAAAATCGAGGTATTCGGAAAGGGAAAAGATTCCGGCTTCAAGGTGACCTCCCAGGATTTTACTGTATCGATCGGCTCCGCCACCTGCCGACACGATACTGAGTTCGGCCCCCGGCATTGCTTTTTGGAGCTGTAGAGTCGTGAAGTAAGCAGGGGCACCCTTGTTCGCTCCAAAACGAATCGTGCTCGGTTTGTCTTTAGCGGTCTGGAGAAGATCGACAATGTTTTTGATTGGTGAGTCGTCACGAACCAGAATGACCATCGACATCTCACCTGTCATGGCGATCGGTTCGAATGCTTCGGGCCCATAGTCAACTGTTTCCGCGAGCTTTGCAGTGATGATGGCGTTGTGATGACAGAGGATTTTATAGCCATCCGGCTCAGCGTTTTTCACTTCGCGACTGCCAATGGTTCCGCTACCTCCCGGCTGGTTGATGATCACCAGCGGTTGATCCAGAAGCTGATCCTCGGAGATCCCTTTCTGCAGAATTCGGACAAACGTATCACTTCCACCACCCGCATCGTACGGAACGACGATATGGATTGGGCGCTCGGGGTATCCGGTTTCGGCTGGTTGTGAAGTGGCACGGAGGACTTGCCACACAATCAAGGTAGCAATCGTAGTGATGGAGCAAATGTGCCACAGGAGCGTCGGCGTTCTCATCTCAGTGGCTCCTGCGATGGTCCAGCCAGAAATGAACTCAGTCGTGTTTTTAGGTGAGGAACCAGCAGCATGGCGAGGGCGATCAAAATAAACACCAGCGAAAGCGGTTGAGTCACGATTGGCCAAAAACTGCCGTTGGAAGCTTGCAGCCCCAGGCTGAGATTTTCCTCAGCAATGGGGCCCAGAACAAAACCGATAATGAACGGTGCCAGTGGGATCTTGACCGATTCAAGCAGGAAACCCAGTACTCCAAAACCCAGCATGACCCAGACATCAAACAGGCGATTCGAAAGTGCGAACGATCCGATCACGCAAAAACAGAGAATCACTGGAAGCAGGTAGGGGCGAGGAACGTGGACCACCTTTGCCAGTAGACGCATTGAAAATAGCATCGTCGCGGCCATGACAATGTTGGCGACCAGCATGGCACCCATGATGGTGTACACCATTTCCGGACTCTCACTGAACAGGCGTGGGCCGGGTTGCAAGCCGTGAATGACCAACGCGCCCAGCAGAACTGCTTCGACCACACTGCCCGGCAGACCCATTGCAATCAGAGGAATGAGTGCACCACCAATGGTAGCGTTATTAGCCGCCTCGGATGCGACCACGCCATCTTCGTGACCGGTGCCGTATTTTTCGGGTGTCTTGGAAAGGCTCTTGGAAACACTGTAGGCCGTCACCGATCCAATGTTGGCTCCAATCCCAGGCAGGATGCCAATCCATGTGCCGATTACTGATGAGCGAATCAGGTTGATGCCATGCCTGATAAAGTCTGATGCTTTCAGGAAAACACTTTCCTGCCCAAGCTCTATCGGCTTTGATTTCTGTTCGATGTTGGTGATGTCTCTCAGGATCTGGTTGACCGCGAATAATCCAATCAGCACGGGCAGTAACTGGAAGCCGTCGTTTAGCTCTGTGATTCCAAGCGTTAGCCTGGCTTGGCCGGTGGCCGCATTGATGCCAGGCATCGCCAGGAAGATTCCCAAAAATCCAGAGAACAGGGACTTAGCCAGCGACTTCCCGCCGATGGTGGCAATGAGCACCAGTGCCATCATCACGAGAGAGAAATATTCAAAGAAACCGAATTTGGACGACAGCTTTGCAATGGGGCTGGTAAGGAGCACCAGGAAAATCCACGAAATCATTCCTCCGGCCAGTGATGCCATCACCCCCAGTCCCAACGCACGACCCGGTTTGCCTTGTTGAGCCATCGGGTAGCCGTCCAGTGTGGTGATGATCGAAGCCGGCGTGCCCGGCATTCGGAGAAGCGTCGCGGTGATCATGCCACCGCTGACCGCGCCCACATAAATGCTGATCAAAAATGCCATCGACAACAGCGGGTCGGCACCGTAGGTCAGCGGCAGAACCAAAGCAATCAACATGGTGCCCGTCAAACCAGGGACTGCACCGACAAAGATTCCCAGTGCCGTGCCCACAGCGACCACCGCGAGTCCTGCAGGGCTGCTAAGGGCCTGGTATGCTGCGTCGAGGCCTGGCAGAGCTGCTATCAGAGTAAAGGAGTGCATCACACGCGTGCCTGTTCGACGCCCTCCAGCGAAGCAAGTGCTTCACCGCGTTTTTTTAGTAATTGATTTACTTCGCTCATAGCATCTTCAGGCATGACCCGCGTGCCAGCGACGGCCGTTTGTTCAATTTGATTGGGGCGACGGGCACCAACAATTGCACTGGTGACTTCCGGGCGGCGTAAGACCCATGCGATGGCAAGCTCTGCTACGGACCAGTCAAGTTTCGTGGCAATTTCATTCAGGCCATTCACAAATTCAAGGTTGATTTCCAGCTGGGGAGACTGGAACCTCGGGTCACGACTGCGGTGATCCTTGTCGGATAGATCACGAGCACGTTCCCTGTTGAAACTGCCTGTCAGCAGCCCTTTTCCCATCGGGCTGTAACAGACAACCCCGATGTTGTTTTCTGCACAAAACGGCATGATTTCAGCTTCGGCATCATCTGAAATCATGCTGTAAGGAGGTTGCTGGGAGGCGACAGGATGAATGCGCTGCAAGCGTTGCAACTGCGATACATCATGGTTTGAAACACCGATGTGTCGAACCTTGCCCTGTTTTTTCAAATCAACAAGCGTTTCCCACCCTTCCTCGATTTCTTCGTCCGGTTGCGGCCAGTGCATCTGGTAAAGGTCGATGCAATCGACTCGCAACCTTTTCAAACTGGCTTCACACTCTGCGATCACGCTGGCACGTTGCAGTGATTTCCCAATCTGACCGTTTCCTGCATTTGTCCGACCGCATTTGGTCGCGATCAAAGGGCGGTCGCCAGCGGGAAGTTCTGAAACAGCTTTTCCCACCAATGTTTCACTCTTTCCGAACCCGTAAACAGCGGCTGTATCAATCCAGTTTACCCCCACATCGACGGCTCGCTTGACCGCAGCGATCGCCTGGTCATCATCCTGATCACCCCAACCAAACGCCCAGTCACCACCGCCAATCGCCCAAGTGCCCAAGCCAACGACGCTGAGGTTCAGGTCGGTGCTGCCAAGAAGTCGTGTCTGCATTCAATTTGTTCCCGAGGACTCGGTTTGGAATCGCGTGAGGTTAGGGTCCCGAGGCGATATCTTACTGTGGAAAGGCAAGCTTCGCGACTGATGGTTTACCTCATTCTGCTAGATCGTTGGCAAAACGAAGGTCTGATGCAAGACACCACTTCACGTTGACTCTTGTAGAGTCATGAACCTTTTAAACGCTTCTTGATCTTGTCGATTCGTTGACGTAACTCTGTTTCAAAGCCACGATCGACCGGTTCATAGTATGTGCGATCAACACCCAGATATTCCTGCGTGGCAATACCGTCTTCTGAGTGATGGGAATATTGATAGCCCTCACCGTGTCCCAGTTCGGCAGCTCCATCATAGTGTGAGTCACGCAGGTGTTTCGGGACTGGCACGATATCATTTTCGCGAACATCCCGGCGAGCTTGTCCGATTGCTGCGGTTGCCGCATTGCTTTTGGGAGCCAAGGCCAGGTAGGCGACTGTTTGGCTGAGTGTGAGCTGGCATTCAGGTAGGCCGATGAATTCACAGGCCTGCATGGCGGATACAGCAAGTCCAAGTGCTTGTGGATCGGCGTTACCGATGTCTTCGCTGGCCAGAATGACGAGACGTCGGCATAAGAAGCGGATATCTTCGCCGCCCTCGAGCATTCGTGCCAGCCAGTACAGGCTGGCGTCAACATCACTCCCTCGCATGCTCTTGATCAAGGCACTAGCCAGATCGTAATGGTCATCGCCGCTGCCATCGTAACCGCCCATTCTGCTACCGAGAGTTTCAATTGCAATCTCGCGTGTCACGCCCGAGGAACCTGGTTGACAGCTCAGGACTGCAACTTCCAAAGCCGAGAGAGCCCGCCGTGCGTCACCCTCGCTGGCAGTTGCAAGGTAGTCGATTGCGTCAGCGTGCACCTCGATCTGTCGATCAGCGAGACCCCGTTCACAGTCCTGCATGGCACGCGTCAGGAGTTGGCGGATGTCATCGGGTTTCAATGCCTCCAGCTGAAACAGTTGACTTCGACTCAGCAACGCACCATTGACTGCAAAGTAGGGGTTACTTGTGGTTGCTCCGATCAATGCAACCACGCCAGCTTCGACGTCGGGCAACAGTGCATCCTGCTGGCTCTTGCTGAAGCGGTGAATTTCATCAATGAACAGCAGTGGTCTGGAGCCACCACTGGCGATCGTGTCGGTTGCCCATGCAAGTACCTCGCGGACATCTTTGACGCCGCTGGAAACTGCGCTCAGGGTTCGTAATTCACTTCCCGTTTCGATGGCTAAAAGATGGGCGAGAGTCGTTTTGCCGGTTCCCGGAGGTCCTGAGAGAATGATCGATCCCAAGCGACCAGCGTCAATCATGCGTCGTAGGAGTTTTCCCTCGCCCAAGACATGCTGTTGGCCTATGAATTCACTCAGACGCTGGGGACGCATCCTTGCAGCCAAGGGTTGCGCGCGATCAAGGTTTTCGTCCTCTGCGTCTGCGAAAAGTGATTGCGTGTGGTTCACATCGGCTCCATGGCAGGAAGGCACTTGGCGGCGTATCAGGAATCACCCCATATGAGCCACCGGACGCAGGAAACAGTTGTCGTTCTCCCTCTCGGGGCATATGCCCGACCTCAGGGTCACTGTAGCGTAACGCAATGGGGCGCAGTGAAGGAACCGGGAACGGTGTCACCAGGTGAAAAACACTGATGTGGGGAGGGTCTCCCACTGCGTGTTAGATCCCTCGATTTGGTCCCGAGTAGGCTGATGTTTGACAAGCCGTTGGATCAAGAGTCATGCATGCTGGGAAGTGTGTCGGATTTTTTTTCGGAGCGTTGGTTTTGTCTTTGTTGCAGTCGATAAACCAGCCAAGGCAGGGGTGGATTGCAAGCCTCTGTACCATTTTCCTCTGCGCTATTTTCCTTTCCGCCATTCTCCTCTGTGGGGTACTCAGCCTGTCTTACGCAGTCGTCCCCTGCTCTTGTGCAGGATTTGACAGGGCGTGTGGTGGTTGTGCTGACAGATTCGATTGGTGTGGCAGGGTGTTCCGGAGACCGCGTTGCAGGCTGCTTGTCTGTCATCACGTCATTCCCTTCCGCTTGGGAGTTTTGGGTGGAACCGGTGGTACCTTTGTTCGTGAGCCGAAGACAAAGAAAACTTGCGTGGGCTAAAGTAAGAAGCCCGAGCGAGGGGACAAGTTCCCAAAGCGACGATGAATTGATGATTTTGCGTAGAAGCATCTATTTGGCACACGGGTGGCTGCAGCCAATCGCGGAACGGGATCAGGGGCAGATTGCTGCTTGCCGCTCAGGGAGGTGTCCATGAGGTGTCCATGAGATATCCGGGAGGTACCTGCAAGGACTCCCATTCTCTTGGTATGCTCGGGTGCATGAACCGTTTTTTAATCTATCGTCTCGACCACTTGAGTGTGGTCGATGTATCCGGCGCTGATGCAAGCACAATCCTCCATAATTTGACCACCAATGAGGTGCGTTCATTGGGTGACGGGGAAGGTCGAGAGACGTTCATCACTGATGTGCGTGGAAAGACCTTGGGCCACGTATGCCTCTTCAAACATGAGCATGGGCTGAAGTTGCTGGGGCCTGCCGGGCAATCCGAGGCTATCTGCGCGCATATTGATCGGTACACAATTCGCGAAGACGCGACCGCTGAAATTCAGGACTCGAAGTTTGTCGGCTTTGTAATCACGCCTGAATTGGCTGCGGACTGTGGTTTTGGTTGTCAGGACGGCGGGATGCTGAAGTCATTTGCTTGCGATACTCAAGTCGATCGTGTAACGCTTCAGGGAGTGCGATGGTTGGGTGAAAACAGTGTTCTGCTGTGCTTGCCGGTTGCCCAAGCCGAGCGTGTGCTCGATATTTTGAGTTCGCTTGTTCCTGCGGAGTCACGGGTGCAGGGTGAGGATCTTCTTCAGCAGCAGGTTGGCAATGAAACCGCTTTCCATGAGGCACGGGTGGTAGCAGGCTTTCCGTGGTATGGCGTTGATCTTGACGAATCCAATTTGCCGCAAGAAGCAGATCGCGATTCTGAAACCATTTCTTTCACCAAAGGCTGTTATCTGGGGCAGGAGACAGTCGCTCGTCTGGATGCGATGGGACAGGTGCAGAAAAAACTGGTGCGATGGAAGATTACGGGTGGTGTACCTCTTGCTGGCGCGTCGTTGTCAGCCGATGAGAAAAAGGTGGCTCGTCTTACAAGCGTTGCTTCGACTGAGCAGCACGGGGTGCTGGCACTCGGTTTTGCTCGCCGCAGTCATTTTGAAGCAGGTGCAACTGCTACCGGTGAGCTTGAAGCAGATGCAGGCGATGCTGCCGGGGTTGCGATCATTGGAACAGTTTTTTGAATCGCAGGCGGAAGCCGTATGCGTGAATTGTTCGTTTGATCACGATCATCTCGCAGGTGTTCGGAATCACGTTGGAATTATCGCGTGAACGCTGCGTAGACACGCTCTTTGCCTCGACCTATCCAAAGGCAGATTGGTGTATTGCCACATTTGCGATATTTTCTTGTCAGTTGTTCCGGGCTGTGGTCTGTGCCCCGCACTTTGATGACGGCAGGATAGAAATCCCGTTGCCGGAGTTCCCGTCGCAATTTTCGATCGTCGCAACTACCTGACCAGACCACTTCAGCGCAGATACTCAGATGTTCTTTTTTGGGGCGGTGGTGACCAGTCAAAAACCCCGAGGCGCGGCCCAGAACACTCAGCTGTTCACTGGTCGCATAGGCTTCGGTGAGGCCGGCTGCGCGAATTGCTGCGTCAGGATCGACCAGCCAGTTCTGTGGTTGTTCAGTGTTTTGGGCACTTTGAATCATTAACTCAGGAGATGCAATGAACCAGTGAGCAGAGCCATCGGCCTTTAGCACGACCGCTGAGCGGCCTGATGCGGGTAGTTCACTGTTGGCTAGCACACCGCCATAGAGCAATGTTTGTTCGCGCACAGA
>JAPOKD010000412.1 GCA_029977825.1 Planctomycetota bacterium
AAGCAGAAAGGGAGTCGATAAGGATGTTGAAACGAACTGGCTGGGCCGTCGTGCTTGGGGTCATTGGTACATGCTTGGTACCAAGCCTGAGTTATGCACAGGTATTTGGCGTTGAATTGAGAGCCAATGCATTGCCAGCGGCTGGCGGTATGGCAGGGACTGGCATCGCGCGGCCGCAGGACGTTCAAAGTTCAATGGTGCTGAACACCGCAACCTTGACACAGCATAAAGGGACCAACTTCAGCTTTTCTGGAGCATGGATTGAGCCTACCTTCAATCTTGATAACGAAGCAATCCTGCCTGGGGGTAGTGTTTCGCCATTCAGGCAAAAGTCAGACCGGCCTGGATCGCTCATCGGAAATATTGTCGCGACGCAGGACTTCAGCGCCCTCGGATTGCCGGTTACGGCGGGATTGGGATTGATCACCGCATCGGGACTGGGAGTTGACTACCGGGAATCAGCCGCAAGTAACGGTACATCAGCTGAGTTCATGGTTTTGAGCACGGCTTCTGCACTGGGTGTCCAGCTTACTGACAGGTTGTCGTTTGGTGCTGGGTTGAACATTGCAACTGCGCAGATGGATGGGGTGTTTTCGGGACAATCTGCTTCGACGCCCGATTATGGCGTGCGAGGGAATCTGGGCCTTACTTATGACGTGTTCGACAGAACGACGTTGGGGGCATTCTGGCTTACCAAGGAAAAGCATGTATTCGAGAACTTCATTCAGGCGGGGCCGTTTCCGTTTCAGGATGTAAGCATGGAGTTGCCCAACATTTTCGGCATCGGTATTTCTGACGAAAGTCTCTGTTGTGGAAAGTTGTTGGTTTCAGTCGACCTGCAATACATGAAGTGGTCTGATACCGACTTCTGGGGAAGTCTGTGGGATGATCAGTTGGCGGTGCAAACCGGGCTCCAGTACACCACTGATCGCGGCATCCGGCTTCGCGGAGGTTACACCTTTGTCGAAAATGCATCGAGGACCACGCCGGCGGCGTCGATCGGTGGAATTACGCCCCAAACCAGCGTCGATTACATTCGCTCCTTGTTGCCAAATATCAGTCAGAACCGTATCAGTGCTGGTATTGGCGTGCCCAATGTTCTTCCGGGCATCGATCTCGACTTGTTCGCTGGTGGAATGTTCAAAGAGAGCCAGTCGTTTGGGGCAACAACCGTTGATCTTGAGGCCTATTGGGTTGGCTTTGGCATCACCTGGCGGTTCCGTCGGGGTGCCTGCGGGCACCAATGCACACCAGATCAATGGTGATCGGCAGCGGATTTCGATTGACTGACGCAGCAGACGCCGGGCCTTTACTGGCAGAATCGAACGACGGATGGTTTTAGGGCAGTAGGCAGTCTGTAGTTGCGATCGCGTTTTCAGGGTAGGCGGCAAAACTGGCCGCTTACCCTGTCAGGAAAATTCCGTAACGCCACACAAAGTGCATTGACGCGAGCACCACCAGATTCCAGGCGATGAAAAAGGAGGCGCTGAACCAGACTGGGTAGCGA
This sequence comes from Planctomycetota bacterium, assembly GCA_029977825.1. Classification (GTDB taxonomy): domain Bacteria; phylum Planctomycetota; class Planctomycetia; order Pirellulales; family Pirellulaceae; genus Rubripirellula. Next base: position 1,508 of record JAPOKD010000412.1, read on the forward strand.
CGCGGTCCAAAGCACGTGTCCAGAAAGAAAAACATCGCTCCTGCTGCCATGAATATCGCCACTACGGGAACCTGGAAATAACGGTATGCGATCAAGGTCAGCGTCACCATGATGGTGACTAGCAGCAGTTTTGAGGGAACAACTCCGATGACAACAGCGGTAGACTTGCGCCCCGCTTTCTCGTCTTCATCGATGTCCATGAGTTGCCCAAACAGATGGCTTTGCATTGCAAAGATTGCTCCAAATACCATCGCGGGTGCATTAAGTTGCGGCAGGTTGCATAGCCAACTGGCCAAAATGAAAATGAGCACGTAACCGACTTGGTTCAACAGGTCGAGGATGGGCAGACGTTTGAAACCCACCGTGTTGTAGCAAGTGTTGACAATAACAAGTGCCACGAACCATCCGAGCATCTTGGGGCCTGCGACCCATGTGAAGATGACCAGAAAAGGCACCTGGGTTGCTAAGATGATCCATGGAAGGTGCTTTCGTAGGGTGGCGTTTGGTATTGCTCCGAACAGCCAGCTGTCTTTTCTGGGATTAACTCGGTCCGTTTCATTATCGCCCAGATCATTCCAGCCGTAGGTTAGTAGACCGAGCGGGAAACAGACGTAAACAGCGCCCAGCCAGAATGGCACCGATGAAAACATGTCGCGTCCTGCGAAAGGGATCAGGTAAAACCACAGGTGGGTTGGCCAAAAACCCGGTCTTGCGGTTTTGATGACGTCAGCGAGGGTGTATTGCTGCTGCATCGTTGCTTTCTGGCTAAGGTCTGGCTGGTTGCTTCGCAATGATTTGAAGAGACCGGTGTCAGCTCAGTAGTTCGTTGATCACCTGACCGCCAAATTGGCTGAGTTGTTTGAAACGGCCCGCGTGATAAAAGGTCAAACGATTGTCATCGAGCCCCAGTAAATGCAAGAGTGTGACGTGAACATCTCGTATGTGGTGCGCGCACTCGACCGCTTTTCCGCCAATTTCGTCTGTTGCTCCAATGGTGTGCCCCGCCTTGGTGCCGCCACCGGCAAACCACATCGCCATAGCATTGGCGTTGTGATCTCTGCCGTATGCTTTGCCGCCACTTCGTTGCCCATTATCCGGAGTACGACCAAATTCACCGCAGCAAACCACAAGAGTATCCTTCAACAGTCCGCGCTGCTTCAGATCTTTCAGTAAGGCAGCGATCGGCTTGTCCACCGCTTTGATGAGTGAGCCATGAGCGCGATAGATGTAGTCGTGGCTATCCCAATTTCCCGAATAGACTTGCACAAAGCGTACGCCCTTTTCGATCAAACGTCGGGCTAAAAGGCACTTGCGTCCAAAGGTTTCTGTTTTTGGCTGATCGATGCCGTACATCTGCAACGTTGACGCTGACTCAGTATTCAGTTCCAGAACATCGGGGACTTCGCTCTGCATTCTGTACGCGAGTTCGTACGAGTTGAGGCGTGCGTCAAGTTCGCTTCGACCCGGTCGTGCTGCTAGATGTTCGCGATTCAGGGATGCAAGCAGGTCAAGATTCTTGCGTTGCCGGTCCCGGGTGATACGGGTGGGCGGATTCAGGTCAAGGATTGGGCTTCCAGCGGCCCTTAATGGCGTGCCCTGGTATTCTGCTGGGAAAAATCCATTGCTCCAGTTTGATGCACCCCCCTGCGGGTAACTGGTGCGGGGTAAGACGACAAATCCAGGCAGGTTTTTGTTTTCGCTGCCGAGGCCATAGGTGACCCATGCGCCAAGTGCAGGATCGCCACCAAAGCGGTTACCGGTGTTCACATGGTAGCATGCGGTGGGATGGTTTACCGATTCCACGTAAGCGCCGCGATAAAAGCATATATCGTCAACGCACGTCTGTAAGTGTTCGAATTCTGTGTTGATATCGGACCCGCACTCCCCCGCGCGTTTAAACTCGAATGGACTTTTCACGAAATAACGCTTGCCCGAGGACATGGCACTCTGTTCTTTGCCTGACCGGGTGAACTCCTGCAAGTGGCGATCGTTTAACTCTGGCTTGGGATCAAACGTATCCAGATGAGAAGGGCCTCCCTCCATCATCAGAAAAATACATCGCTTCGCGCGAGGCGGATGGTGCGTCTTTGGTTGCGGGAGTGCCTCTGATTCATCAGCGTTCAGAAGAGACGCGAGGGCAAGCGAGCCTACCCCAGTTCCAAACTGGTACAGTGCCTCTCTGCGTGTGGGAACAGCGAGGGAATGCCTGGTGTTTGCGGTCTGCATGTGCTGTGATCTTGGGAATGCAAAAGGGTGGCGGGCTTCGGAGTCGTGGGTTCTTGGCAGCAGCGGGTAATTGAATCAGTCAAGATACGCGAATTCATTCAGGTTCAGCAGTACGAGACAGACTTGAGCCAGCCCTCGAGTGCGGGCATCGGTTTGGTGTGGTTGGAGATCAGGCACATAGGTTTCGTATGCTGGCATGTGCTCGACGAACTCGTAGGGTTCACCAGTTTTTTCGGCCATCACTGTGCGTACGGTACTGGCAGGATAGTTTGTTGGTTGATGTTGCAGGTGTTCCTCTGCGATTGTGCATTGTTTCCAGTGATCCAGGCATTTTTGGAACTCCGTTTCGGTTGGGGCCCGGCCCAACGAACGCACAAAAGCACTGCGGATGACAGTCTTGTCTGTTCCTTTCTCAGAAAGCAGGCTGGCGGCAAAGGCAAGTGATCTGTCCTGGATCTCCTCTGCGTTCATCAATGTCAAAGCCTGAGGCGCGACTGTTGAGGTCTGTCGCAGTTCGCACGATTTGTCAGGGCCTGGTTGATTGAAAAGTTCCATAAATGGATCTCGAAGACCTCTGATCTTTTCCGCGTAAATGGTGCGACGGTTGCGCTGACTCGGAAGTGGGTCCGGTTCGTAGACGGATGCCGTGCCACCCATGATTTGTCGTGGTTGCATCGCAACCTCCAGATTGATGTCGGGATGGCAGGGAACGCCGCCCACTGCGGGATTCAACTCGCCACTGGCAACGAGCATGGCGTCTCGAAATTCTTCTGCGGTGAGACGCCGCGGAGGAAAACTTGCCAAGAACCGGTTGTTGGGATCCTTTTCGATCGCAATCGATTGATTTGGATGCCGCGAGGTTCTGCGATATGTCCTGGACGTCAGTAACAAGCGGTTCAGTTCTTTCACTGACCAGTTGTGATTGATAAACCAGTGAGCGAGGAAATCGAGCAGCTCAGGGTGCGACGGTCTGTTTCCCGTGCTACCAAGGTTGTTGGGATTGCCCGCAATGCCCTGTCCAAAATGCCAAGCCCAGACACGATTGACCATTACTCTGGCCGTTAAAGGGTTGTCGCGTGATGTAATCCAGTTTGCCAATGCCAGACGCCGCGCTCCCTGCTCGCCAGGAAAGGCAGTAGGCTGCATTTCTCCAAGATGTTCTGCTGCACTCAAGGCGCCTGGTGTCACCGAGGGGCCTGCTGAGTAGGCATCGCCACCTAATAAGATGGTGTCAGTTTCCAGTGTTCCGATTTTCCATGGTTTGGCGGGCACGCGTATGCGTGAGTTGACCGATTTTCGTTCAATTGTATTGCCGGTGTAAACGGTAAGAGCAATTGGCTGTGTCTTGTCTCGCTCAAGGTTATGTCGTGCGATGTTCTTCTTGATCCGCGCAAGAGAGTTTTCATCGCCCGGGTCGAGACCGTTGTTGCCGACTTGCGCTTCTCCCGTTTCGGCCTGCTTCCGTTCGGCGATTTTATTCTGCAATGTATCCCGCTGTTTCGCATATGCCGTGATTTTGTTGTTTAGCCAATCGGTGGTGGCGGCGAAACCGGATTGATTCTCGGAGGGGAGAAACGGTGTGTCCTTTTCTGCAAATTGAGTGGTCGAGAAAACGGCCATCATGCGGTAGTAATCTCGTGTTGGAATCGGATCGAACTTGTGGTCATGGCATTTGGCGCACTGAAGTGCATGACCAAGGAAGGTTTGTCCTACCGAGTCGGTCACATCATCGAGCCACTGCTGACGCGTGATTCGGAACACACTCATGCCGGTCTGTTCCCATGGACCCATTCTCAGAAATCCGGTGGCGATTCGATGGTCAATTGAGTTCGG
>JAPOKD010000894.1 GCA_029977825.1 Planctomycetota bacterium
GTTGGGTCTTCACTTGGGTCTGTACAATCATGGTGGCTGGGGTGGTGAGGCAGAGAACCTTGCGGCTGTCTGTCAATATCTGCGTGAGAACCAGGTCGCGCAACATGTGGGCATCGTTTATAATTTTCACCACGGTCACGAACACATTGTCCGATTCTCGAAAGCATTTGCTGCCGTAAAGCCGTATCTGCTGTGTCTCAATTTGAACGGTATGGCTGATCCTTCCAGTGTGGTTGGTAATCAAAACAAGATTTTGCCGATTGGGCAGGGTGTGCATGAACGCGATATGATCAAGGAGGTCTTGCGACAGGGTTATCAGGGGCCGATTGGAGTCCTTGATCATCGAAGCGAATTAGACGCAGAACTATCGCTCAAGCAAAATCTGGACGGTTTGAAAGCTTTGGTCAGTGAATTGAAGTGAGACGAGTGCTTCTGTCACTCGCCAGTGAGTTTCGATGGGAGAGGTTTGTATGCGCTGTCTACTTGGTTTTTTTACTGCATTGATAGTGGGCACGGCTCACGCTGAGACACCAACGGTGTTTGAGGGCAGAACCCCGGAAGATCACAGGCTGGGCGAACTGAAGACTCTCAATGGCTTTTTTCCCTTCAAAGCCGTACCCAATCTCGCTGCATGGAAACAGCGGCAGATCGAAATCAAACGTCGGATTCTGGTATCGCAGGGACTCTGGCCACTTCCGACTCGAACACCATTGAATGCAGTGATTCATGGGCGAGTCGAACGTGATGATTATGTGGTTGATCGTGTATTTTTTGAGTCGATTCCCGGCAACTATGTGACGGGAAGTCTGTACCGTCCAAAGGAAGGGCAAGGGCCGTTCCCAGTGATCCTTTCGCCGCATGGGCATTGGCAAGATGGGCGTTTTTACGAGGCTGGTCCGGAAACCATCGGTAAGCAGATTGAAACTGGTGCCGAAAAATTTGAGCAGGGCGGAAGGTTTCCACTTCAGGCGCGGGCAGTGCAATTGGCACGCATGGGCTGCATGGTGTTTCACTATGACATGACAGGTTATGCAGACTCCATTCAGTTGGGACACCGACCTGATCGATGGGAACATCTTGATCGCTCAGACAACTGGGGATTCATGAGTGTCCAAGCGGAACTTCGGCTTCAGAATATGATGGGATTGCAGACCTGGAATTCGATCAGGGCAGTCGACTTTGTGTTGCAACTCGATGACGTAGATCCGTCTCGCATTGGTGTGACGGGAGCGAGTGGTGGTGGTACTCAGTCGATGATTCTTGGTGCTATCGATGAACGCATCGCCGCCTCCATGCCTTGCGTCATGGTCTCGACCGCCATGCAGGGTGGGTGCACATGTGAAAATGCGCCGCTGTTGCGAATCGATCAGGGAAATATTGATATTGCCGCAGCAACCGCGCCGAGGCCTTTGGGATTGACTGCTGCCGATGACTGGACGATCGATTTGAAAACCAGTGGTTTTCCTGATCTTCAGAACGTTTATCAAATGATGGGGGTCGCCAACAGGCTTACGGCCGTGTTTCACACACAATTTCCCCACAACTACAATCAGGTCAATCGGCGGGCCATGTATGATTTCTTTAATCGCCACTTTGCACTTGGTCATGCATCGATTGTGGAAAGGGATTTTCTGCCTTTGAGTGAAAGTGAGTCGACTGTCTGGAGTCGCGCTTACCCTAAGCCAACGGGAGACCGAGTCGGGGATTTGCATGAGACCAGATTGCTTGCTCTTGCATCACAGGATTCAGATCGAAAAATAGGTGCTCTGGTTCCCGATACGAGTGAGGGGTTGCAGTCCTATCAGGATACGGTCGGAGCCGCATGGGAAACATTGATTGGTCGTCGTCATGATCAAGTGGGCAAAGTGGCTTACCAACCGAAGTCAACTATAAAAAAAGCACATTTGTTGGTTCAAGCTGGTGTAATCAGGAACGTTGATCACAAAGAGGAGTTTCCTGTTCTGAAATTCCTGCCACAAACAGAAACGGATAAAAACATCACTGTCATCTGGGTTACGGACGACGGCAAAGCGAAAGCGTTTGAAGATGGAAAAGTTGCTGATGAAGTAATGTTGTTAGTGAAGGCTGGATATACCGTGATCGTTCCTGACCTTTTCGGGCAGGGAGAATTGGCAGCGGCCGTGGTAAAAGATCAATCACAGAGGTTGTGGTTTCAGCGTGGTGGAGACAAGGGTTGGCACAGGTTTTCGGGATACACCTATGGATTCAATCACTGCCTGTTTGTCCAACGAACCCATGATCTGTTGTCGGTAATCACGCATGCAGGAATGGAAGATCAAGTTTGCATGATTGGTTGTGGCAAAGTGGCTGGCCCATTGGTGGCAGCTGCCAGCAGTCAGGCAGGTAAGTCGGTAAAACGATGTATCATAGATCCCCAAGGATTCAGGTTTGCCTTCCTCAAACGTCATGATGACCCGATGTTTGTCCCAGGTGCTGTGAAATACCTCGACCTTGATGGCCTGATGTCACTTGTTGCCCCTGTACCGCTCCTTGTCTCAGGCGACGATTATCCGGTAACACGGCAAGTTTATGCAGCAAGTGAAGCTTCCGGTCAGGTCAGATTCACTGGCGCCACGATAGGAGGCGAGCGATTGCTGGAAGAGTTGAAGCTTGAAGAGTTGAAGCTTGAAGACTAGGCCGTTCGACGACTCATTTGCTGTTCCCGTGCTGCCGCGACCTGGTTAATCTCTTCGCGCTCGTCAGCAGAAGCGTTCGCCCATCTGGATATCTCCTCGAGATTCCGGTGGCAACCACCGCAGACACTCTCGGCGTTCAAGGTGCAAACTCCAATACAGCGA
>JAPOKD010000062.1 GCA_029977825.1 Planctomycetota bacterium
CGAGACATGGACCTCAACTTACCCGGGATTGATAACCTTCTTACCAATCTGACAGGAGGCAGCTGAGCGGATGAGTGATCACGGGGGTGCCGTTTCGGAACTGGTCGACCAACTGGGGCGACTGCCAGGAATTGGTCGAAAGAGTGCAGAACGCCTGGCCTTTCACTTGCTGAGAGTCAGCGAAAGCGAGGCGCTCGCACTAGCGGAGTCAATTCGTCGAGTCCGACAGGATGTAAGATATTGCGAACAGTGCTTCAACCTGTCTGAGAGTGACTCATGCGTGATCTGTGGTGATAACAATCGCGATAACACCCGGCTTTGTGTCGTTGAGCAACCAAGGGATCTGATGAGTCTTGAGCAGGCTGGGATCTTCAAGGGGGTATATCATGTGCTTCTAGGGCGAATTGCGCCACTCGACGGCATTGGACCGGACCAGCTGACCATTGACGCGCTTGTCGAGAGAGTCCGAAAAGGGAATTTTGTAGAAATTATCATGGCGACGAACCCCACCGTCGAAGGTGATGGGACCTCCCTCTACGTCAGCAACCTTTTAAGCGAATTTCCCGTGGAAATTACCCGTTTAGCGCGTGGCATCACAGCTGGGAGCGTGTTGGAATATGCCAATCGTGAGATGATTGCCGACGCTTTATCTGGAAGACAAAAGCTTTAATTGGAACGGGACTTGCGTAGTCCTAGGGCAAGGTAGCTATGATGGGGCATATGCCAACGTGGCGAGAATGGATTTCCCTGTCGTGAGAACCTGTCATGCGGATGTCGATGGGCCTGCAGGCCCGACAATTGCAAACCCAAAAGCTGGCTCCTCGGATGATCCAGTCGATGGAGATTCTGCAGCTGCACGCCTTGGCATTGCAGGAACGCATTGAGCAGGAGATGAATGAGAATCCGCTGCTCGAGCAACAGGACGTCGATCCTCTAGCACCCGATGAAGCCAATACGGAAGCTCCTACTAAAGACACCCGCAGCGAAAACGAGAAAGAGCTTGTTGTCGATAATGATCATGACAACAAGGAGGATTTCGAGCGGTTGCAGAATATGGTGTCAGAGCTTCCGAACACCTTTGATGAATCCTTCCGGCGGTCTGCCAACCGGATGCAGGAAGATGCCGATCGACGACATGATCTGATGGCCAACGCCGTTTCACGTCCTGAATCACTGAATGACTTTCTGCTGCACCAACTATCCGAAATGGATATCGATGACCGTATCGAGCAAATCGCCGAGCGGATCATCAGCACACTGGACGCCCGCGACGGTGGCTACCTGCGTACACCGCTCGCTGATCTACTACCTGCTGGCCACACCCCGGAAGATCTGGAACTGGCAGAGCAGGCGCTCGCTGTGGTCCAATCGCTCGAGCCCGCGGGAATCGCAGCTCGTAGTTTGAGCGAATGCCTATTGAAGCAAATCAAAGGTTCCTTTTCGCATCATGATGAAATGCGAACACTGATTGAATCACATCTGGAGGATTTGGCCGAAAATCGGTTGCCACAAATTGCAAAAAAAACTGGCTACAGCATCGACCTGATTCAGACCGTTCGAGATGAACTCCACGTCCTGAATCCAAAACCGGGTGCGATGTTCATGGAAACGTATGTGCCGAACGTCACCCCCGACATCATTCTTGAACAGGATGATAATGGAGACTATCAAGTCAAGCTCGATGACGACCGAGTGCCAACACTCTTCATTAGTGAGTACTACCGCAAACGACTGCAGGACCCATCAAGCACCCCCGCCGAGCGTGAGTTCATCAAGGGAAAAATCAATAGCGCTCAGTGGCTGATCGATTCTATCGAGCAAAGACGCAGCACTCTCACCAAGGTTGCTCAAGCCATTGTCGAACACCAGAAGCGTTTTCTCGACGAAGGGCCAGAAGTCATAGAACCACTAAAGATGCAACAGATCGCTGACAAGGTCGGCGTTCATGTGACGACCGTTAGCCGTGCGGTCGATGACAAGTGGATACAGACTCCGCGTGGCATTCTGCCACTCAAACGCTTTTTCGTGGGCGGCACCCAAACCGACGATGGCGAAGATGTTGCCTGGGACACCATTCGCTTGAAACTGCAGGAACTAATCGACAAAGAAGACAAAAGCGATCCCTACAGCGATGAGAAACTTGTAGAGGAACTGAAGAAGACAGGCATGGCCGTTGCACGGCGAACTGTTACCAAATACCGCAAAAGAATGGGGATTCCCAGCAGTCGACAGCGACGCGATTGGTCGCTCTCCAAGAAATAGCTGCTTGGCGGAATGAGAACTCTACCAACCAACCTGCAGCAGAATTGGCTGCAGGCTGGTTCTCTTTTCAAAGCTGGTAACGAAGAACAGCGACGCAATCCAAGAGTCATACTGCTTGCATTACATCCATTTCTTTGGCGAGCCGTTTACGCGCAACATGAAGTCGACGCTTGATGGTTCCCACCGGCGCCTCAAACTGATCACTCATCTCAATCAGTGACTTGCTTTGCAGGTAAAACGCCTTCAGTGTCTGCTGATCAAGTGACCCGAGTCGATCGATGCTACTCCTGATCGCTGCAGCCTGCTCACGTCCTTCGGCAATAGCGTCAGGCGATCCAATTGAAAAGCAGGTTGCCTCGAGTGTCTCAGGATCACAAGCAAGCGCGGTGCGTCGACGGGTCAGGCGATTGATAGCCATCCGGTGCACGATCCGTCGCAACCAGCCACCAAATGCATCTGGCACACGGAGTTGCTGGATTTTCTGCATTGCTTGGACAAAAACATCCTGGGCTAACTCTTCTGCCTCATCAGCATTACGAACTCGCCGCATTGCCAACGCAACAATCGCTGGTCGGTAGCGTTCAAACAACTCACCAAATGCATCGCGATCGCCCGCCTGAGCGTCCATAACGAGCTCGGAAACAGTCTTGGGTTGAATGTGGGGTGAAGTCTCTTCTACTAGTCTCATTTTTCGGTTCCTCCGATACCGACGCGTCTCAACGCGCTGCCGCACCAAGCCGGACGCCGGAATTCCCGCTCCTGAGGCAGGAGCGTTCTATTGGTCTGTTGCACTCACGGAAGTAAGTGTTTTTTCTGTTTCTTGAAACTTGCCATTCCATGCGCCGGGGTCAGTGACCGCCAACAGGTAAGAACAGGCAAAGGGGTGACAACCGCCACTTGCAGCATCAATTTCTGATGCTTGCGAATGGATAGGTCGCCTATGCGGAAAGTGCTCGCATCGCAACTGAGTCAGGAAAGAGGCTCAGGTGCCGTGTGACACCATGACCACAATCCTTCTTCAGTTGGCCAACGGCCACCAACGATGCACGCGGGAACAGGGGATCGCCCAATCAGGCGTTTCTTGTTCCCATTGAACAGTTCGCGTCAGCCGGAATGGCGTGTGGACACAATCTGCCGCGTTGACCGCCCGTGATTCCGGATCGTTGCCTGCCCATGTCGCCCATGGACGACATAAACAAGCCGCTGGAATATGCGGGCATCCCCAGAGGTTTCCGCTGCTGACATAGATGGAGGGTCATGTCGCAAACGAACGACACAACGACCTTGATCTCACGGACAGTGGCGACAACCACGGAGCGAGTTACGGCGGTAATGACTTGTTCGAAACGCATTTGAACCTCCAGAGGCACCTTAACGGTGCAGGAGCGGATACAGAAAAATTGTGAAATCGGTGCGGAATCAAAAGATTCACACACCCTCGTCCGAACCCAAGGTTATACCAAGGAGATCGATAAGGCCAGTGAAACCATGGCAAAGCATGGCATCAAAACGCCTCATGAGGGCATCGGTTGGAGAGACGTATCAGACAAACAGAGGTTCGTTGAAAAATCAGAAAAATCTTGATTAAGGAGATTTCGATGGTCGAAAACGGTGAATTGTTGGCTCTGCGACAGCGAGCCTCAGCGGCCCTGGCTGCTACTGCTGATCTCATCTGGCCGCCTTCTTGCCCTCTCTGCAACCAGTTGCCTCCTGCCGCACCGAACGTGCCGGCCGATTTTTGCATTCCATGTTTGGCAGCACTTACCCAAAGCGAAGCACTGATACAAGCAGCTTGCCTCTGTTGCGGTGTGCCACGAGCCCAGAGATGGAACACGACCGAAAAATCAGCTTCGCATGGTGGCACCACCACACGAAATCCCGAGAAAAAACATGCCGAATTACGGACAAACATCTGCGAAGCAAGCCATGCAACCAGGCCCACCTCACTCCAGCCTGGCTCAGGAGACAGCCCCCAGCTGTTCGCATCGACGCCAGATGGTGCAACCCCATCCCAGTGTCACCATTGTTACAACCAGAATTTCTCATTTGAGGCAGTTTTTCCGCTCTGGCTCTATCAGGACCGAGTCCGAGAGGTGGTCTTGGCTGCCAAACACGCCCATCACACCGCACTTAGCGCAACTTTAGGAAGACGTTTGGGCGCGAGAATTCTTGAACTCACTGGATTCTCGCAAAAATTCGATCTCGTTACCTACATTCCGTCTCACTTCACCCGACAGTTGGCTCGAGGTGGTAACGGAAATCAAGTCATCGCCGAGGAAGTAGGCAGGACTCTTGGGGTTCCCTGCCGCCAACCACTGAAAATCACCAGAAGAATCAGCAAACAAGCTTGGCTGGGCGATCAGGCGAGGAATAGAAATGTACGCGATGCGTTTTCATTAAAAAAAAGCTATGCTTGGGGGAAGCTTAGTGGGCTAGAGGCAAAACGGATCCTGATCGTAGATGACGTGATGACGACCGGAGCGACAGCGAACGAGGTTTCACGCGTTTTGTTGGCCTCTGGTGCACGGGGCGTCTGCGTTGCGGTGGTCGCCCGAGCACTACGGTCCTGATGGACAGGATCGGATAATACATAGATAAAAATGCCCTACTGGGAAAGCCGATATTTCCTGAGCTACAAGATTCCTTGTAACGTTCAAACACTTTCACACAACTACGTTTACTTTCACACGACGAAATTTGAGAGCCTGCGCAACGCACACCCGAATTCACTGATACTGCCACCGGCCTGAATTGATGTTGCTCGAGGTTGAAACCGTTGATCTAACAAAATCTGCGAGACCAACCAACACAAGCAGTCCGCGACATTCCGCACAACGAAATCAAGATGGAATCGAATAGCAACAAAGCAAAGAGCACCTCGACACGCGTGGGCGGTTCGCGACGTGCGATACTGCGAGGGCTGGGAGTGGTCCTACCACCGCTGCTGACGATTGTGGTCCTGATTTGGGCTTGGAACACGATCCAAACCTATGTACTTCGCCCGATCGAATCCGGTGTTCAGCATGCCATCGTCTGGAGCATCCCTGACAAGACATTCAGTGAAATCCCGAAAGGTGCGATTGCAAATAGCACGGGCAAAGGTGACGGCTTTCTTTATCAGGGAACAGAATACGTACCTGGGCCAACGGGCCGACGCTACTTACCAGACTATGTCAAGAAGTTCGTCGACGAAAAGAGCGACTACTCGCCTCCACCAACAAGCGCCAAGGCTTACTGGGATCGATACGTTCAACTGAAATACATGCCGCGCTGGCAAGTTGTACCAATCTTTATCTGCGCTTTCACGATCGTTCTATACTTTTTGGGACGCCTGTTCACACTTGGCATGGGTAGATGGTTTGTCAAAGGTTTTGATCATGCGATCCTTAGCATTCCTGTGGTCAACAAGGTTTACGGCAGCGTGAAACAGGTCACTGACTTTGCTTTCAGTGAACGAGAGATCGAATTCAACCGCGTTGTCGCCATCCAATATCCAAGAGAGGGCATCTGGTCGCTCGGTTTCGTAACGGGAGACAGCATGCGAGAGATCGCAGAAGCAACCGGCGAGCAGATGCTGAGTGTCCTAATGCCCACGAGCCCGATGCCGATGACGGGCTTCACCGTGACGGTGAAAAAGAGTGAAGCGATTGATCTTAATCTGACGGTGGATGAAGCGATTCAATTCGTAGTCAGTTGCGGCGTCGTTGTCCCCAATCAACAGCGTGTCGATACGCTGACGGCTAACCCAAGTTCCACCATCGAGCCAACGGCAGCGATTCTGCCACCCAGCATCAATGATGACTTCTCGGAGCCTCCCTCTCAAACACAGCCCTGACCGCTGTGCATGCCGCTTGATCCTGGCTTCAAACGCGGTCAGGGTAGTCCATGCCCAGCGACTGCGGAATTCATCAAACTGCCGAAATCAGTGGTAGCCGACGTGCGGCTATTGCCGCAACCACCCGCGGGACTGTCGACGGGGACGGGTGGGCAGCCCATCAACGCCCCTCTAAATGCCCCAGATTCCGTTTCTCGAGGCTAGTGCCCGGAAACAAGCCTACCCGAATAGCTATGTCAGCGGGTATTCTATCGGTATGTCGGTAGACCTGAGCGAATCGATCCTCTCCCCCAGCGTGCTGCTATGGCTTGGCTGCGTGCTGATTGCTGCGATCCTGATGTTGAGTTTGATGAATCGGCGTCGCACCAATCTCACCGACAGTCTTCGAGAATTCGTTGACAAGAACAACCCGACAGCAAACGATTCGCCATCTCCTGATGATGAAACGTCAGATTGACCGAGACTTGACGTGCTGCACCTAAGACTTGTCTTACAGACCGTTGGACGAGCCCCCTGTATAGATTGAACATGGACCAGATGAACAAACGCGTTTACATCAAGACTGTTGGCTGTCAGATGAATGTTCTGGACAGCGAGATGGTCATCGCTGATCTGAAAAGACACGGCTATACGGTGGTCGACACCCCCAAGGAAGCAGATTGCATTTTTTACAACACCTGCAGTGTTCGTGAGCATGCAGAAGAAAAAATCTACAGCGCGTTGGGCAAGATCCGGCAAACCAAAGAGCAGCAACCCGACAAGTTGATTGGTGTCATGGGTTGCATGGCACAGAAAGATCAGGAGATCGTTTTCAAGCGCGCACCTTATGTGGACATGGTGATTGGCCCCGGTCAATTACATCGAGTGCCCGACTTGATCGAAAAAGTTCGTGCGGGCGAAGGGCGTCAAATGGCAGTCTCGCTAAAGCGCAACGAGGGTACGCAAGCTGTGATCGCCCGAAGTCACGAAACGTTTGATCCGCTCCGTGACCCCTCCATGCGTCCGACACCGTTTCAGGCTTATCTGCGAATTCAGATCGGCTGTGACAAGTTCTGCACTTATTGCGTTGTGCCGAACACGCGGGGGCCAGAACAGGGACGACCGCCCGAACAAATTGTTTCAGAAGCGCAGATTCTCGCAGAGCAAGGCTGCCGTGAAATCACTTTGTTGGGACAAACCGTCAACAGCTATAAATTCAAGAACGAAGACGGTTCGACCACCGACATGGCTGATTTGCTCGAACAACTGCAACCCATTGAGGGGCTCGAACGAATCAAATTCGTGACCAACTATCCCAAAGACATGACCGAGCGTCTGCTTTGTACGATACGAGATCTGCCCAAAGTTTCACCCTACCTTCACGTGCCCGCGCAAAGCGGCTCGGATGCGGTCCTGAAAAGGATGAAACGCGGATACACGGTTGCCGACTACATGGAAATGTTTGAACGAATCGAGCGAATTCTTCCCGAAGCAGCGATCAGCAGTGATTTCATTGTTGGCTTTAGCGGGGAAACAGAAGAAGATTTCCAGAAAACCATCAAGTTGGTGGAACGGTGCCGGTTCAAGAACAGCTTCATCTTCCAATACAGTGTCCGCCCTGGCACCAAGGCGGCTGATCGCCTGCCCGACGACATCGCAAGAGAAGTCAAAGTCCGACGCAACAACGAACTGCTGGCAGTCCAGGATGCGATCGCCAAGGAGGACAACCAAAAGCTGATAGGCCAAACCGTCGATGTGCTCGTCGAAGGCCCCAGTAAAAAAGGCTTGAAAAGCCCCGAGGGCGCTGTGGTTCAAATGACTGGCCGAACCCATTGCGACCGAATCGTGGTTTTTGATGGGAACCGTCGCCAAGCAGGGCAGTTCATGAAAATCCACGTCGACGATTGCAGTAGCCACACGCTCGTTGGCCGCGTGGAAACCGTTGATGTAGTCACCATTGGTGGATTGGCATGAGCAGAACTCTCCACGGTTGTTGACAAGCTACTGCCCGAGTGTCCACCACAGATTAAACACGCGATTTTGATTCACACCGATAGTGGAGCCTGTTCTGAATACCACAACCACTGCGTCCCCCATCAAGTGCCACTCACTATCCAATGGATTGATGGTTCTTGTTCAACCCATGCCATGGCTGAGGACAGCGGCACTTTCCATGAATTTGCACGCAGGCGTGCACCGGGAACCAGCTCATCTTGGTGGGCTCAGCGGCATGGTTTGCGAAATGATACAGCGAGGTGCTGGCCAGTATAGCAGTCGCGATTTGGTTGCTGCCCAGGACAACCTTGGCATCGATCGCAACTCGGGAGTCAGCACTGCATTTGTCTCGTTCGGTGCCTCGATGCCGAGTGAATCCCTGCAGGCAGCGATTTCGCTCTATGCCGACATCGCTCGAAACCCGCATCTCCCGCAGGATCAGCTGGAGGATGCCCGCATGATGGCGGTTCAGGAACTTCGCGCCATGGAAGACGAGCCAACTCATCGGGTCATGCGTCGCCTGCGTGAACTGCATTATGGGGAACACCTCGGCCGCTCCAACTATGGCACAGAAACTGGGATTCAGAACATCACACAGGAAGACATCCGGGATTTCTATCAAGCTAATTATCACGCGACAGGTGGCATTCTCTCCATTGCCGGGAATGTGGACCCCGACAAGGTGGTCGACTGGACTGAAGCAGCCTTTGGCGATTGGCGTACTGGCAAGCTCGAAGATTTACCGAGTCCGATCGGAGCAACCAAGTATGAACATTTCGAATCAGCATCCAGCCAGACTCATATCGGCTTCGCCTTCGATGCAGTGCCTTACAGTCACCCCGACTACTTCAAGCTACGCGCTGGCATGGGCATTCTAAGTGATGGTATGAGCAGTCGACTTTTTGATCGCGTTCGGGAGCAACGCGGCTTGTGTTACACCGTCACCGCCAGTTGCCATTCGTTGAAAAATGGAGGTGGCGTCTTCGGCTATGCAGGCACAACCCCAGAGCGTGCCCAGGAGACACTTGATGTCACACTCCATGAGATCGAACATCTACTCGATGACCTTGACTCGAGTGAACTCGAGCGTTGGAAAGTCCGGATTGAAAGCGGCTTGATCATGGAGCAGGAGTCAAGCGCTTCTCGAGCGTCTTCGATGGCTTCGGACTATTACCAACTAGGTCGCCCGATAACGACTGTAGAACTCGAGACTCTCATCGAATCGCTGAAACTCGACGATATCCGCGAGTACTGGTCGGCCAAGCCTCCCAGAGATTATCGAATTGTAACGCTCGGCCCCAAACCGCTTACGATTCCCGCCCCCCCCGAATCCACTGCAGTTTAAAGATGCCCGAGTTTCGCGAAACTACTCTTTCCAATGGACTGCGTGTCGCCGCAGAAATTGATGGGCGCGGTTACTCCGCGGCCTTCGGATACTTTGTACGCGCTGGCTCACGCGATGAAGTTGACCGGGAGTCAGGACTTAGCCACTTTCTTGAACACATGATGTTTAAAGGAACAGAACGCCGATCAGCAGCGGATGTCAATCGTGAACTCGATGAACTTGGTGGACAGAGCAATGCCTACACCAGTGAAGAGCAGACTGTTTACTACGCGACGGTTCTGCCGAAATTTCAGGATCGTTTGATTGACCTGCTGACAGACATGCTGAGCCCTACCCTCGATGCAGACGAATTTGCAACGGAACGGCAGGTAATCCTTGAAGAAATTGCGAAGTACGAAGACCAACCGCCCTTCGGTGCTTTTGAGCGTGCAATGGAAGTCCACTTTGGGCCGCGAGGACTGGGTAGACGCATTCTTGGTACGACCGAGTCGATCAAGACAATGGAAGCTGCAACGATGCGCGACTATTTTCACAGGCGTTACCGCCCGGAAAATATTGTTTTGGCCGCCAGCGGTAATATCGATTTTGACTCGTTGGTCGAACAGGTTGAAAACCTCACAAGATCGTGGTCGCAGCGACCCAAAATTGCGACACCCGATACCGACCCTGCTGATACCGTACCAACTGGAATTTCGCTGGAGCCTCGCATCGCGATCCCTGACGCCCAACAAGCATACATGGTGGGGATTTCTCCCGGCCCCTGCAGTACCAGCAAGGATCGTTACGCCGCCCGTGCACTTGGCTCAATCATGGGCGACGAAGGCGGAAGCCGTCTGTTCTGGGAACTGATCGATTCGGGACGTGCAGAAGTCGCAACTCTGTGGCCTCACGAGTTCATGAACGAAGGGGCCTGGTTTACCTACATGGTCTGCGCACCTGAAGATGCAAAATCAAATCGTCGCCTGATGGACGATATCATTCAGAGCACACTCGATAACGGTATTAAACCCGAAGAATTGCAACAAACACTCAGCAAGGCCACCGCCGGCGCCATCATGCAATCCGAACGCCCAAGCAATCGGCTTTTTGGTATCGGAAGCCGCTGGCTGACCTGCGGGGAATACCTCAGCACGGATGATGCACTCGACTGTTTAAGGAACATCACCCTCGACGATGTCGAAAACGCAGCGAAGAAATATCTGACAACGGATGCAACGGAGATCGTTGCTGTAGCAGAAAGCCCCGCAGCGACCGCTTAGCTCCCTTGAAAGGCTGCCACGAAATCTCGCTGTTTTCGAGCCTTACCCAACGCCGCAGCAAGGCCCCCAACCCTGCCAGAGGCAAAACGCCAGCGGTGCCGACTGGCCAAGCAGCAAAGACCCCACAGGACGATCAGAGTCGAATCGTGCGGCCGTGTCAGCCTAGATTTTTCAGACGCCCCGTACTATCACCAAAGCTATCTGCCCTGACACCCATCTGGTTCATCATCCAAAGGTAAAGATTACACAGCGGCGTTCCATTCTCATAACGGATGTGCCGGCCCGTTCTGATTCGGCCACCAGCCTTGCCAGCCAGAATGATGGGAAGATCATCGTGATTGTGGCGATCACCATCACTAATTCCACTGCCGTACACGAGCATTGAGTTATCCAACAGCGTTTTACCATTGTCTTCCAGAATTGAGCCAAGCCGAGTCAGTAAATAACCAAAACGCTCAATCTGGAATTGATTAATCTTTGCGATCTCAGCCTGCTTCTCTTTGCTCTTGCCATGATGTGAAAGTGAGTGATGTCCCTGGGATACCTGAATCTCAGGGTAACTTCGATTTGACCCCGCGTTGGTAAACATGAACGACACGATTCTCGTACTGTCGGTCTGCATGGCCAATGCAACCATGTCCAACATCAGTTCCGCATGTTGCCCCAACTCCCTCGGAACTCCACTGGGCCGAGGATAATCAGGCACGCCATCCTCGGAAAGCCTCAAGCGATCTGCACCCTCAAGCCGTTTTTCAACATCGCGAACGGAATAGAGATACTCATCAAGTTTTCGTTGATCAACCGCAGGCAACTTGCGGTGCAGTTCTTTCGCATCCTCAAGCACAAAATCCAAAACACTCTTACGGTATTTCTCACGAGTACTTTTTGCTCGTCTTGTCGACTTTTCGGTCTGTCCACCAAACAAGCGATCAAAAACGGCTGCTGGGTCGATCTCCTTCGCAACCGGATTAGTGGGTCCCCGCCATGACATATTCGATGCATATGCACAGCTATACCCACTATCGCAGTTACCTGCCTGAGCGCTTGCTTCCAAGCCTAACTCCAGTGAGGCAAATCGAGTGGCATCACCGATTTGCTTTGCTGCAGCCTGGTCTACAGACACACCATTCTGAATGTCCGCGCCGTTGGTTTTACGTGGATGAGCTCCTGTAAGGAACGACGCAACACTCCTGGCATGATCGCCGCCACCATCGCCATGTGCTCTCGCACCATCCAACGCAAGGCCGGAAAGCACATTGAAGGACCTGCGGTGCTCAGACAGCTTGGCGAGCGTGGGTGGCAACTCAAAACGCGTCCCATCCTGGGTCGGTGTCCAATCCGGCATATGCATGCCATTGGGGACATAAAAGAATGCCATCCGAAGTGGCACCTGCGTATCTACGGCGGCTGCAGATAACAAACGCGTCTCGGACATGGCAGCCAAGACAGGAAGTGCAACTGTGGTTCCAAGCCCGCGTAAGACCGTTCGTCGTGAAAGTGTGCTAGGCATATTTATTCCCGGTACCCCTGTTTCTGAAACGGATCACTGTTGATGATCCCAGCGATCAAATAGGCAAATTTGTAATCGTGCTGCTGTGCTTCCAGAACAATCTGATCAACGGCACATTTGTCGTAATACTCTGTGCCACGGCCGATTGCATAAATCAAAAGCTTTTCCGCCAAGCACCTTGTGAATTGGTCCCTCCGCTGCGTAACCAGCATCTCTCTCAACTCACCGACTCCTTTAAACTTGGTGCCGTCGGGCAGTTTTCCCGATGCGTCAATCGCCTCACCGCCTTCCCGATCACGCCACAGTCCAATGGCATCGTAATTCTCGAGTGCAAATCCAAGTGGGTCCATCATGTTATGACAGGCAGCGCAAGCGGGATTCGCGCGATGCTGCTCCATGCGTTCACGTAACGTACCGGTCAATCTGGCCTTCTCGAGTTCAGGAACATTGGGAGGAGCAGGTGGTGGCGGCGTGTTCAGCAGATTTTCCAGAATCCACTTACCGCGTTTAACGGGACTGGTGCGAGTTGGATCACTTGTCACCGTCAGAATGCTTGCCTGAGTGAGGAGCCCACCGCGTGGCGTTCCGACCAATGACACCTTACGAAAATCTGGTCCTTTGACCCCCGGGATTCCATAGAATTGCGCCAGCGGTTCGTTGAGATAGGTGAATTGCCCATCCAACAAGGTCGTCACAGGTAAATTACCTCGCATAACTCCGGCAAAGAATGTGAGCGTCTCACGACGCATCAACTCACGTATCTCATCACTGAACGTATCAAAGATTTCGCTATCAGGCCGCATCTGATCCAGATTCCGCAATTGCAGCCATTGCCCCGCAAAATTCTTGACAAAACGATTGGCTCTTGGATCCCGCAACATGCGAGCGACCTTGTCAAGCAAACGCGCGGGTTCACGAAGTTGCCCGCGATGAGCTAACAACAACAATTCGTCATCCGGCATGCTGCTCCACAAGAAATATGAAATTCGAGTCGCCAACTCATACTGAGTAACCAGTGGCATCTTCCCTTGGGCATCCAGCTCCTTGGGTGTTTCTACTTTGAAAAGAAAATGCGGTGACACCAAGACCGCTTGGATCGCAACCTGAATTCCCTCCTCGAACCTCCCGGACTCAGCACGTACTTTCGCTGCGAGCTGCACCAACCGCTTGACTTCCTGCGACGTCGCGGGCCGTCGAAAGGCACGGCTTGCAAACCGCCCCAATATCTCCGTGCTGGCCTGATCCGGCGATACATCCCCTCCTGGTGTTACGAAAATCAACTTGCGATGACTGGCTGGAAGCTCCACATCACCGGATATAATCGCTCTTTTTTCAACACCTCGAAGATTAACGTGATGAACATGAAGATTGCGATCAGCTTTCTTGGGAACGTAATAGTCATTGATAAAACTAATCTCGATCCTTCGTCTTCCACGAACCAGGCGAAGCTGTAATTCAAAGTCTTCTACTTTTTCGCTGGGAACCGGTATGACCTTGTGAAGCCTACCACTATCAATCTTCATCTTGACTGGCTCATCACCTCCCTGATCACCGCTGGCGGCAATCGTCAGCTTGTAGGTCGCAGTGAATGGCACTTCACACTCCAATGCCACCGTACCCTGAGTTGCCAACGTCACGCGTCCACTTCCACCGCTATACTTACCCGCATCAATTAATTTCGAGGGGTCCTGGTCCAGTTCGAACACACGCGAAGGTTTTGGCGTGTAGATTGCCTGCCCAGTAATCGATTCCGCTGCATCAAGATACTTCTCGACCAGTAGTGGAGGCATGGACAACACATCCCCGATGTTGTCAAAGCCATAGCCAACGTCGTCTCCCGGAAAGCCATCGGCCGCCGGATAATCCACCCCTGTCAGGTCACGAATCGTATTGCGATATTCTGCCCGATTCAAACGACGCAAAGCAACTTTGCCGGCATTTGGGTTATTCACACAGTCGACAGAATTGACCAGGTCGTCCAGAAGTTCCAGCAACTGCGCACGCGTATCGACTTCCAGACGCTCACCATCTTCGGGAGGCATGGCACCCAGGCGAATCTGTGCAATCGCACGCACCCACACACCTCGTGCCTTCTTTATCTCCGCTGCCGTTCGATATTTTTCCAACTCGATCTCACTGCCCGAACCATGGCAGTCGTAGCAATAGGCTCGCAACAACGGCTTTAATCGCGTGCGGAAACTGGATTCGTCCTTTGCGTCATCAGCTGATGCTGCGTTTCCCATGCCAACCATGAGGGCTGCAAGCAGCGAAGCTGATACAACTAGGTTCCGGGGAGACATGGGCATATTTGAACGAGTTACTTGTAATTTCGCAGCAATTCAACGCGAAGATGCAATACTGAAACAACGCCTACATCGCTGGCGGACGACTCAATATCGGCTGCCAAACGTGCTTACGGGCACACTTCATTCTACTCATCTCAACCCAATGAAAAATGGACGGTGAAGCAATCCAACACAGAAATATTGAAAACGCCGCGGCAATGTCCTGAAGATGATCCTTCCGACTGATTTCACCGTAAACACCCGTAGTTCAAACCGCCAGCTCAACTCCAATCCATCGGTTCATTGACACCGATGCAACAATGATTCCACATCGTCACCTGCTGCTGTCCATGGTTTCATTTGTTGAGTTTTTCATATTGGCTGACAGCAAGCCCTGCTAACGAGTAGACTGTTGCGGTTTAGAATATCAGCGGCGTCGCAACAGTATGCTTCATTACACCTGATGAGGACCCAATTCATGAAACGTCGTGAGATTCTTAAGTCGACTGGTTGCCTGCTTTTCCTGCCAGCACTGGAGAGTTTTGGTCAAAATCGCGTTGTTCCGGACCAGACCGATATCAAACGACTTTTCTGTGTCAGCATGGGCTACGGTTTCTTCACGGACGTCCTGCCACAAACGGATGGTGC
>JAPOKD010000270.1 GCA_029977825.1 Planctomycetota bacterium
TAGAATAGGATCACGATCAAAAAAATTGGTAACAGATAGCCATGTCTCAAATCCGAACTCACCTGGATTGTGATCATCACTTTTTAAAATTGGCACACCGGGTCCACGTAGTGCATTGAGATGCCATTTCCCAAAGTGGCCAGTTCGGTAGCCTGCTTTGGCAAGAATCGCTGGCAGCGTGATTTCCTGCCGTCGCAAGGCATAACCATGACTCAGGACACCGGTCCGATCGTTTGCACGACCAGTCAATACGCTTGCCCGAGTTGGCGAACATACAGGTGCACCAGCGTAAAACCGATCGAACCGCAGACTTGATTCGGCCATGGCATCAAGATGGGGAGTTTTCAGGACGGGATGACCGTAATACCCCGTTTGCCCCCAGCCTTGATCATCTGCCATCACCAACACGATGTGTGGCGGTGCCGCACTGGCCACCTTCATGCTCATGAATGCAAAGACGGTCAACACACAGATCAAGCAAAAGCGGCCATTCATCATTGATATTCTTACTATCTGCAATCGCTGAACAAAGTTGATCTCAGCTACTCCGTCGAAATTCAAAAACAACGCCGTACAAAAGTTCTCCCACCCCGGAGAGTGACAATCGGGGCGACGGCGCGACGACAATCGTCGGGTATGCGGTTGCCCACTACCGACGTCCCACAAGCCTCCATCATTACTGATGCATCGATTCAACGCAAACAATCACACTGACGGTTGCGGTGGTGTGCCGTTCCCAACCGATGAGTTTCGGCAGACCTGGAGCGTCGCACGCGTTTCAGTCTCGAAACTGCGAATCTTCGCCATTCAAGTCAGCGTGCAGGAAGCGAGCGTGGCGTCCCTGTCTCATGCTTGGTATCACGGCGGATTCGGGAGCGTGCAGAAACAAGAGTGACAAATTGCCCTCGCTGAACGACCCGACCATGTTGGTTGATCAACTCACGATTCCAAGTCACACGCCCTGCCCGACGTCCGTGCGGTTGCACATCACGAACCTCGGTACGGACACAGACAACGTCGCCAAAGAAAACGGGCGATTCGAACTGCCAGTCTGCAATCGCCACCAAAGCCAAGGTCGCAACTGCCGGCCGCGAACTGCTGAGTCCAGCCAGAACACTTAGTCCCAACAGCCCATGGGCAACAGGCTCTCCGAACGGTGAAGCCATGCCCCCATCTTCGTGCAGTGGATCATGATCCCCCGTGAGCAGAGCAAAATCAGCCACATCCTCGGCCGTGATCTCACGCTCATCGCTCAACCAATTGTCCCCAACCTGCAGATCTTCAAGAAACAGTCGCTGAACCTGTGTCGATGCTGTGCCGGATATTTCCAAAACGTCCTCGACAGTGATAGGGGCATTGACTGGTGAACGCCGAAACCTTGTTCCCGGCCGGCCCGGGCCATCCAAGGTGGCAAAACGGCTGTGTTTTTCTGCATCCGAGATCGGAAACACAACCGCCACAGGTTACAATCATGGCGGTAATGTCCCGTCAGGGACAGGAGTCTAACACCCAAAGCCGAAAAACAATCACAATTAGTGTCGTTTTCCTCCTAAAGGAAAAACATTCTGATCACGCAATCTGGGAAAGTTCCAGCCTTCCTCATGCAATCTGCTGGCGAAATCCCGCTGCTTGTCGAACACAAGGTATTTCACATGCTCAACCGATCCCTCTCAATTTTCATCGCATTTGCTTACTGCGGCAGCCCCATGCTGGCTCAGGATTCCAATTCCCAGTACGAAGTGAAACTGCTAACGATTGATGCAAACGAGGGTATCGCCGCTGGTGATGTTGATGGGGATGGCAAGCCGGATCTGGTTGCAGGACGCAACTGGTACCGAGGTGGTGATTGGGCACCACGACCACTGCGAAACATCGCTGACTGGAATGGTTATGTCGAGAGCAACGGCGACTATTTACTGGACGTGAATGGTGATGGTCGTCTCGACGTGATTGCAGGGTCATTCACACCGACCGAAGTTCACTGGTATGAAAATCCCGGCAAGGAAGGTCTGCGACTTGGCAAGCACTGGAAAAAGCACTTACTCGTCGATACCAAGAACAGTCGCAACGAGGGACAACTTCTTCAGGACATCGATGGAGATGGCCGGCCGGAGTGGATTGTCAACAGTTGGAGCAAGAATGTGCCAACGGTAATCTGGCGACTTACTGATAAACCAAAATCTGCTAACTCGAAAAAAAAGCCCGACACATCGCAGGCAATTTATGAGATGCAACCACACCAACTCGGTGAGAAGGGAAATGGGCATGGACTTGCCGTGGGCGACATTAGCGGCGATGGCCTAACCGACGTATTGGTGGGGCAGGGTTGGTACGAACAGCCCAAGGAAAACGCGTGGGGCCAACCTTGGAAGTTTCATCCGGATTGGGAACTGCATGCCAGCGTTCCAATGATCGTCACCGACTTGGATCAGGATGGTGATGGTGATCTTATTTTTGGAAAGGGCCACGACTATGGCTTGCTGTGGTGGCAAAACGAAGGCATGGACTCCAGTGGAAAAATCCAATGGAAAGAGCAAATGATCGACAAGAGTTTCAGCCAACCCCACACTCTGGCGTGGGCAGACATTGATGGCGATGGCGAATCGGAACTGATTACTGGCAAACGTTACTACGGTCACAACGGAAATGATCCGGGTGGCAAAGAAATGCCTTGCCTGTATTACTATGACTGGGATTCAAAAACACAGAAGTTCACCCGGAACACTATTGAAGAAGGTCATGTCGGATGCGGCCTGCAAATTGTTACCACAGACCTCAATGGCGACAACAAGTGTGATGTGGCCGTTGCCGGTAAGAGCGGCACTTACGTCCTGTTCGCAAAATGAGTTCTTCAGGCCCCGAGTCGCAATCCGACATCACGTTGCGGCAGGCACAATCAGATGTGGATGCATGGATCCGCACGATTGGTGTCCGCTACTTCGACGAATTGACGAACCTGGCTCAACTTGTAGAAGAAGTTGGCGAGGTAGCGAGAATTCTTTCTCGCACTGTTGGAGAACAATCCAGCAAACCCGGTGAGAAACCAGGCGATCTGGCAGATGAACTTGCTGATGTCATGTTCGTCACTATCTGTCTGGCTAACCAGTCCGGCATCGATTTGACAGATGCACTGCAAAAAAATCTGGACAAAAAAACAAAACGCGATGCTACGCGCCATCTTCAAAACAAAAAGCTCGACCCAAATTAGGATCAGGACATGCAGTTCAGTTTCATCTGGTCAATGATCGTTCTCCTGCTACCGATGACTTTGTCGGCAAATGAAACCCAGATTCTGTTTGATGGCACGACTACCGATCAATGGGAGTTCGCGAAAGATGCATGGTTCATCGATTCAGATGGGAGCCTGACGTGCCGCATGCAGGAGGTCAAGGGTCGTAATGGAACGACGCGAACACGCGGCATGGGATACATCTGGACGCGTGAAACCTACGCTGACTTCGAATTACAACTGCAGTACAAATTATCGAAAGCCGCCAACAGCGGAGTCTTTTACCGCTCTGATCCGGCCGACCCTGTACAGCAAGGCTTTGAAATCCAATTACTCGACAATCAGGGTTTCCAAGCAGCAAAGGGCCCCAAAGACCCCAAGAATCTCAATGGTGCCCTTTACGATGCACAGGCAGCAAGCACACAGACTGGTAAACCCGTGGGCCAGTGGAACAGTTTCAAATTGACCTGTCGCGGACCGATTGTGACGGTCGAGATTAACGGCATCGTTGTCAACAAAGGGAATCTCGACCACTGGGAAACCGCAGGCAAGAACCCGGACGGGTCCAGTAACAAATTCAAGACTGCCCTGCGAGAACTGCCCCGAAAAGGCAAAATCGGTTTTCAGAACCATGGGCAAGTGGTTTGGATCAAGAATGTCTCGATCAAGCCTCTTTAGGGACTACGAACCACTTCCCTTGGACCACAAGGCGTGTTGGTTTCATAGTCGGAGTAATCTTCTTCCTGATTCGTACATGCATCATCGATAAAGGACGCATCGAGTCCAAGATCACGCAGCAACAGGCGACTGCTGATGCGGCTTGACTCGTAAATCACCGGCAGACCGCTACCAGGATGGGTTCCACCACCGACCAGATAAACGCCGTCAAGTTCCTCAAAACGGTTGTGTGGTCGCTTGTGAAGCATTTGCCCAAGGTTGTGGGCCAGATTGAAAGTCGCTCCGCGATAAATCGCGTACTTGCTCTCCCAATCCGCTGGCGTGATACGGTGCTCGACGCGAATACGATCCCGAATATCACCGAGTCCAATCGCCGACAATTTATCGAGTGTCAATTCCCTGAATCTGTCGGATTCAACGGACCAGTCGACATTCGGATGCTGATGCGTCACCGGCACGAGAACATAAATTGCACTCTGACCCTCTGGTGCCAAAGTCGTATCGGTGACACTGGCATTCTGAACATAAAAGGATGGATCGTCACTCAGCACGTGCTGACGTTCGATCTCATCAAGATTGCGTTCGTAGTCGCTGCTGATGTGAATGTTGTGATGGGGCAGTTCTTCATAGACACCATCGACACCCAGATAAAGCATGAACGTGCTGCACGAGTACTTCTTTTCTGCAAGCTTTGCATCGCTCCAACGGCGTCTCGATTTGTTTGGAATGGTCTTCGACATCCAGTCAGCGAAATCTGCGTTGACGACAAAAGCGTCTGCTTTGTATGTCGCGCGATCGGTCTTCAACGCAGTCAAACGCTTTCCATTCATCTCCACCGAATCGACGGATTCAGAAAGGCGAATCTTCACTCCCATGGATTCGGCAATCTCAGCCATTTTCTCGCTAACACGGTTGCAGCCACCAATCGGGTGCCACACACCATGCTCGTATTCAAGAAATGAAAGAATGCTGAACAAACTGGGACACTGAAATGGTGACATCCCAAGGTACTTTGACTGGAAAGCAAAGGAGATAACGAGCCTCGGATCACTGAAGTAGCGACCCAATTCATCCCCGAGCGACCTGAACGGGTGCAGGTGCTTGGCAGCACCAAGTAAAGATGGCCGCATCAGATCTGCTATCGAACTAAACGGAGTCTCGAGGATCGGACGAAACTTCTCAAGCTTGACCCGATTGTCATCCATATAGCGACGCAGCGCCCCCACGTCGTTTGGAGCAAACTTGGCAATCTGCCGGTCCATCTCATCCATGTCTGGAGTGCAATCAAGTTGCCCGCCCTCACCGAATGTCAATCGATACTGGGGATCGAGCCTGACCATCGGTATGTCCCCCATCAACTGGCGACCCAATGAACGAAAAATCTCGGAGAGCACCCGCGGATACAGGAAAAATGTAGGTCCACAGTCAAACCGGTAATCACCAATCTCGATGGCTGAGGTTCGCCCACCCACGTGATCCCGACGTTCGAGAATCGTCACATCGCACCCGGCATGAGCCAACTGCATTGCGGTCGCCAGCCCACCGGGTCCCGCCCCAACAATTACAACTTGACGCTTTGCCACATCCGACTCCTGAACCGATGATCAATTTTCTGCTGAGTGTGATGCCGTTGCCACAGTCGCCATTCACAATCTCGTATAGCGGCGGCAACAACCGAATCCCCGTCGACCTGCCATGAGGCAGGTATCTGCGGAGAACAAGTTGCACCAGACGAGGCAGTGTAGAGAGCAATCCAGACGTGACCAGTCCAATCGGGGCTAAAAACCCCCTGCCGTGGCACCTTGGGATATTTCCTGACGGACAATAGCCGCCAGATCAACCTTCGGAAATCTGCGATTTGGAACTTTTGCCCGATCTGCCACCAGTTTTGCTCTTAAACAGACTTCTGCCACCGGCTCAGCAGTGAGTGGCAAAATCAACGAAAATCCGCTCGAAGTTTGTGGATCGGCGCGGTGCACCGGTTCCAAAACGTCCTGAAAATCGAACGAGGTGACTGTTCCATCCACCACCGCCTGCTCGAGGCGTGAGATTTCCTTCAGCTGTTCATCTTTGTCGGCTCCGTCCTGCTTCTTGATGAACAACTCGATCGCCTGCAAATCACCCCACTGCACGACTGGCAATCGTTGCAGTCGCTGCATGATTGCGGCTGATTGCCAATTCTCATAATTCCCTTCTTTCATCCCGGTGATCAGTTGCTGCACCTCATCAACCACCGCCCGCTTCGTTGAGGGTTCGAGATAACTCTGTTCGAGCTCAGTGATGTAGGCTCCCTCCAAGGTACGCACGGCCAGTTCAGTCCGTTTCTGATACAGCACCCACGTAGTGACTCCACAGCAGATGAATCCAGCAACCCCTGCGAGCAGACCCATGGCCATCAAAGCCGGCAGCCATCCCGGTCCCTGCTGATTCTGGGGACGATTGGCGAGATCTTCGTCAGGTTGGGAGGTGTCCTGACCGCCGGTTTCAACATCCTGACGGCCAGTTTCTTTGGCTTCCCCGTCATTAGCCGACGTGTTGTCGGTGGCATGACTGCCTTGATCTTCCGGTTGATTATCAGCTGGTTCTGTCACAGGCTTGGTCTATTCAAACTCAGGATTCGAATTCGATTTTGAGTATTTTGAACTTCAGTTTCCCCGCCGGAACCTCAACCTCTGCGGTGTCACCAACCTTCTTTCCGATCAATCCCTGACCAAATGGACTGGTGACCAGAATCTTTCCGGTATCGTAGTCTTCCTCTCCAGCACCCACGAGGGTGAACTGTTCTTCGTCACCATACGCGACGTCTTCAACCGTCACAGTACAGCCAAAGACAACTTCGTCTTTGGGCAATTGTGATACATCCACGATCGAAGCTCGAGCGATTTTGCTCTTCAGCTCGTGAATCTTCGCCATCAGCATACCCTGATTCTCACGCTGTGCGTGGTACTCGGCATTCTCCTTCAAATCACCTTCCTCGCGTGCCTCGGCGATCTTCTCTGTAACGGCCGGCATTTCCTCGTTCTCGAGTCGCTCAATTTCGGCCTTGATCTTGTTATAACCCTCGCGAGTCATCGGCACCGAATCCATCATGACAGATACACCTTTCTGAGTAGTCGAGCTGGATGAGGAAAAAACTGGACGTGGTTCAAAAAGAAAACCTTTCCCACATTCAGAGGGGGAAAGGCTTCCGTGGTTCATCGATCCAGTATTGTCACTGCTCACCCGTCACATGTAAAGGTGCTTGGACTCATTGGAGAACTGCGGTTTACAAGTCATCTACCCCATCTCGCAGGCAGATTCCGTGAGTCAAGACGGACCCCGCTAGACAAAACATCCCGTCGACCAACCTAGAGGTTCGTAAAGGGCGTCCCTGTTAAAGCATCGCTTCCCATCAGGGGTGTCACCAGGAATCAGTGCCGCCAAAGATCAGTGTCACCAA
>JAPOKD010000207.1 GCA_029977825.1 Planctomycetota bacterium
CAAACTAATGCTGAAAATGAAATTGACAAGTTAGTAAAAGAAAAGCCAATACTCCAAAATCATAAACCAAAGTTATTAGAAATATTTCAAATACATAATAAAGTTGAAAATTCTGAGCGATTCCTACCATCTCTTGATGAAAATTCTTATCCCTTAATTATTGAAGAAGAAGCAGATGAAGCAATAGCGAGTGGATTGCATGTAAGTTTTGGGTATGCGCCAGAAGATTATGAACCTAAAAAATATAATTTTCAATCAATTAAAACTGAAAAGATTGATATTTCAAAAGAAACTTTCAAATCAATATTCTTAAAACCATCTTCTTCTTTATTTTTTCTTAAGATATTATTTTTGCTTATTAAAGAACGAAAATTATTAGGCAATCTTTCGGAAGCGTAGTGATTGGCCAGTCGACGATTTACATAGGTGAAATCCGAATCAATCAGATTCAAGAGCGACCGATTATCAGATAGCAGGTCCTCAAAAAAGAAGATGGGCTCATACTTCATTCCACCTTCCAATTCAGAATCATACCGGGGAGCAACTGACTCATCCGGCTTGAATTCACGGCCCAGCGCTCGCGTTCCCAACCACTGTTCAATGAAGCTCGATGCAAAACCACGCACTTTCGAATCCCGTCGCAAACCTCTTGAGTCCACCTTGCTTTGCAGCATTCGTTTTACTTGTTCGGTGAGCACATCGACATCGTGCAGTTTTTCCTGATCAGCTAATTTCATCAGCTCCTGATCAGGCATGGATGCCCACAGAAAGTAAGATAGGCGCGATGCCATTTCGTGATGCGAGACCAGCGTTTGCTCGCCAGGCGAGCTCGGCTGCTCGTAAAGAAACAGAAACTTTGGCGAAACCATGGCAGCTACCAGTGCGAATTCGATTGCACTGTCATAGGATTCGTCGACTGCAAATGCCTGCTCAAACAATGCGGCGTACTCGTCAATTTCGGTATCGCTTACGGGCCGACGAAATGCTTGTGGCAGGAAATTACCCAGAACTAAGCGCGCGGACTGGTTCGGTGTTCGTTCTTTGTTGGGAGCAGCCACAATGATCCGTTTTCGATCGGCTGGATCTTTCAATGCGTGGCCGATGGCTGACTTGGCTGCCTGAAGATACTTCTCTGCATAGATCGGTGATATGAATAAGGTTTCGGCAGCGTTGTCAAAGCCTTCTCCACCAGCACCATCATTTGGCAAAGCGTGCCCCGCATTGATGGGAATCCCCAACAGATCGCGCACAGTGTTGGCATACTCGGTACGGTTCATGCGTCGTATGATTGGCCGGCCCGGCGTCACGCCATCATCACAGAGGTGCTTGGAAAGTGTGCTTTGGATCCACCGAACGAAGTTTACCCTCGTTTCGGTTTCAGGCATTTTGCTGCCTGCTGGTGGCATTTGCCGTTCGCTTACCCGAGCCGCGATTCTGGTCCAATCGGTAACTGCTTTTGTAATGTCGCCTGTTTGGGAAAATGTGCTCAAATCCAGCCCAGACTCAGCTTCTTCGGCGTTGTGACATTCCAGGCAATGATCTCGCAAAAATGCAATGACCGCTGAATCAGGCATCACGACTTTTTCATCAGCCATTGTTAACTGGGTTTGTGTCATCATTCCCAGCAGCGTTGCCAGCAGAATTGCTAACGCGAACTTTATTGAACGCGAGTTCATATGAATGGCGAGTGTGAAAGGGCAGGGTAGGGCAGGGTAGGGATGGCGGAATCATGCCCGCAGTGGTGAGGTGAGTTGCCCACCGCAGAGGCTCACTAAAGCGAGTTATCCATGGTAAGGGCAGGTTCCATTCATTGTAACCAGATTTCGAAATCATTTCACTTGTCGCGGGCCCTGGATCAGCCTGGTGAAGGGACGCGTCTGGTTAACCGTTTGGAACTTTCGATGGTCCCCACGGGCAACCACCATCAGAGGGATCAGAGTTGTCTCGACTCGCCCTCATCGAAAACGATCAGCTTTTCGGGCCATCTCAACGCCGCAAGCTTGAGCGTGAATCCTTTTGTTCGGCCCTGCCTTCGCTCAGTCCAGCGTTTGCCTACCCCATAGTCAACGCAAAATGAGGACTGGTTGCCCCGTGGTTTGCCATCAGCAATAGAATAATGTCCGAATACACAAAAAGTTTCGTTGTAGTTATTCCACCACGGAACGCGTTGTTCATGTCTCATCTTCCCGCTGGCAAAAAAAGGAGAGTGAATGCGTTCTTCTGGACCTGATGTTAACCTTCGGACAGGATTCTGATTTTGGTGCTCCAGCGAAATGTCGACTTCGTCCAATTGAGAATTCTCGGTCCGTTTTTCGATGAGATCCTCATGCTGTTCTGTGAGGGCGATCACGCCTTCTGTTTCTCGAAGTGACTTCATCATTGGCGCATGCCAACAAGCATGGATTACACGCAGGTCCTCACGCTCCAACGCAATGGGCAGGGTGTTGAAAAAATCCAGTATGCGATCCCGATTGTTGTTGCTGGCGAGGGCTTGTGGAACGATGTATCCATTATCTGCAAATTCTTCTCCGTAGAACCATCCGTTGTCGTATTTGCGTTGGTTAAGCAAGATATTCAGTTCATGATTTCCCAGTACGCACTGTGCACGCTGTGCTTCGGTTAGTGTCTGCACAAGATTGACAACGGTCAGGCTATCTGGTCCGCGGTCCGTAAGGTCACCAACGAAGACAAGCTTACGATTGTCCGGATGAAATCCGTGTTCGTCGTACCCAAGATGATGCATCAGTGAGAGCAATGGATCAATTTCACCATGCACGTCACCTACAATGTCGAGTGGACCAGATGACAGATGGCTGATTAGAGTGCTCACTATTCCGAATGTCCTCAAATGCTCTCTGATGTAAACCGGTCGTCTGCTCGTTCCTTGAATGTAGATGAAGTGTAGACGGACGTACTCCGCAGAGAACGGTAACACCTATCCAAAGGCCTTGCATCTGCCCAAGATGAAAAAGAAAACAAAAGCAACGATTGCAAAGAATAACTATGAACAATTGTACTCACTCCTAACAAAATTCCTCCTTCCTAAAAAGGGGAAAAAAAGAAGCCCATATGACTACCCCCCAGTCTTTGCACCAGGTTGAGTGAGAGAATTAGGGTTGGTAAAGCGGTTGTGTTCTGGAGGCTGAGGCGTAGCCGGAGCCCGGAAATTTTGGGCCGGAAATTTTAGGCCAGGAATGTCAGGGAGATCAGTATAGTCTGATTTGGCAGGAGGTTGATCAGTTGGACAAGCAAGTGAGTTCGACTGCGGTCGTTGCTGATGTGTTCTGACTCAACGCTTTTTGGCATTGTCGGTGTTGTCAGCTGCATCATCAAAATCCGAGCCAGGACCAAAAGCGATCTTTCGATAGCGATCCCCCTCTTTTCGGATGATATCCCGCCAACCATCACTCCACACGACTCGAGCTTCTCCGTCGACAATTTTCCACTGGCCTGTGGCATTGGGGACGTGACTCTTGGTGGCGGAAAGATCAGCATTGAGTGTCATCACAAATTTTGGCTTTCCTCCCGATTCCGGGCGTCCGATGTCCCATGATCCGATGAATTCATTTGTGTTTTCCGGTTCAGCTTTGCGTTGGAATCCATCTTCGATGCGATAAAGATAACCAGCGGTGCGGACAATGAACGCATCACCGTCCACTGCAGGTGTGGCCATCAACTGCTGAGTCGTCAGCGAATTTTCAGCCAATTTTTGGAACTTGCGCCCTGGTCGAATGATCGTGCAATGGGCGTCTTCGTTAAACAGGTAGATTCGGTCTTTGGTGTGAATGGGAGTGGCAGAGTATTGGCCAGGTAATCTCTGCTTCCACACCTCATCGCCTGTTTCTGCTTCCAGGCAGGTCATGATGCCTTCGCGGTTGACCAGATACAGAAGATCGTTGATGAGCAGCGGAGTGCATCGGGCGGGCATGCCCCGGGTTACTTTCCACTTCACATGCGTATCGGTGATATCGCCTTGGCCATCATCACGAATGGCCCATAATTCCGGGTAGTCGCGGTCAACAATGGTGAATACCAACCCCTTGCCGCCAATCGGTCGAGGAAAAATTGACCAGCCTTTGTGCCGGACACGCCAGATTTCCTGACCCTTGAGGTCATAGGCATAGATTCCCTGCCCGGCAGCGCTGATCATCTGTTTGCCCGCGCTCGTTTCGACCAGACCGGGGGTGCTGTAGGCCTTTCGCTGATTGACAGGTACATCCGAGTAATCGAAGGAACGTTCCGTTCGCCATGCTGTTTTTCCGTCCGTTTTCGACAGCGCAATGATGTATTGAACATCACGCCCATCGACATGAAAAACCAGATGGTCACCAACAATCGTTGGTGAACTCGCCGGACCCGCATTCGTTTCATGATCACATTTAAGATCGCGGCGAGTCCACAGAATTTTGGCTGTCGTGGAATCAAGACAAGCAGTGCCATAAGTTCCGAAATGGATGAACACACGGTTCTCTTTGACGACGGGCGTCGGAGTGGCATAAGTATTTGCCGTGCTGATTTTTTGCGGATTGCTGACATCGAAAACTTTTTGATCGTGGATGATCTTGCCCGTGACCTTGTTCACACAGACAGCGAATAACTGATTTCCATCAGGCGTAGAAGTTGTCATCCAGATTCGGTCGCCATCGATGACGGGCGAGGACCAGCCCCGGCCATGTATCGCTGTCTTCCAGGCGATCCCCTCGGTATCCGTCCACTTCAGTGGCAAATTGTCCGATGCCGTACGATTCGTGCCATGCGGTCCAAGAAACTGCCACCATTCAGGCTCGCGGCCTCGCGAGGTGGTCAAGCAACACAAGCAGAAAATGGTCAAAATGGGAATTCGCATCACTGAAATCTCACAAGCTGTGGTTCGATCGACGAATTGTAACGCAACCGGTTGTTGATCTGCGATCGCGCCACGGAATGAGCCGGGTCTGCGTCATTTTCCTAGCGGTTTCGCCACTGCGAGGGGCGATTTGCAGAATGGGTAAACGATTGCTCCTTTGGTTGTCGCTTGACCAAGGCAGGGATCCTTGTCTGATGCCCTCGATTTTGTCTCTTGACGAACCATGTGATCGGGTGTACTAATGAGGTAGTACACATAAGGGTGATCCATGTATTTTTCAATTGATCCCAACGGTGAAGTGCCGATTTACGAGCAGCTTGTACGCCAGGTCAAGCTGGCGGTCGCGGATGGTGTGTTGGTTGGTGGACAGATGGTGCCCAGCGTGCGGCAGTTGTCAAAAGATCTGGCGATCAACCCCAACACCATCGCCCGCGCTTATCAGGAATTGCAGAGTGATCTTGTACTTGAACCGCTGCGTGGTCGGGGTCTGGTTGTCCGGCGTGATTCTTTCACGCGGTGCACCAAGGCACGCAACTCGCTGGTTGCCGAGACCGTGCGACGCGCTCTGGCAGATGCCTTGAGCGGTGGCATGTCAGCCGCAGAACTACGCGATCTGTTTGAAAGCGAATTGGCAAAACAGGATGTCAGCAATGGCAAGGATACAAAAAGCTGAATCAGGTAAGACGCCCTTTTCTTTGGCGAGGATAATGCAATGAACCAACCTGTGATTTCTCTTCAAAACGTGTCCCGGTCTTTCCGCAACACCAAGGCTTTGGATGCCGTGAGTCTTGAGGTACCAGCAGGAACGGTCTTTGCGTTGTTGGGTGAGAATGGTGCCGGAAAAACTACCCTGATCCGGATCCTGACCGGTTTTCTCAAGGCTGATGAGGGATCAGCGACGGTACTTGGTGAATCCTGTTCCAAGTCGGGTACCGCGATTCGCCGTAAGATTGGCTATGTTTCTGACACCCCGGCGATGTACGAGTGGATGACCGCCGAGCAGATTGGATGGTTCACCGCGGCGTTCTACGAAGAAGGTTTTTCAAACAGGTACCATGAACTCGTCACGGGGTTTGATGTACCGGGTGGTGTCAAGCTGAAAAACATGAGTAAAGGTCAACGCGCAAAGGTAGCGTTGGCACTTTCGACGGCCCACAATCCCGAATTGTTAATTCTGGACGAGCCGACCAGCGGGCTTGATCCGATGGTGCGCCGACAGTTCCTTGAGTCGATGGTAGATCTTGCTGCATTGGGTCGAACAGTGCTGTTGAGCAGCCACCAGATCAGTGAAGTCGAGCGTGTAGCTGACTGGGTTGCGATACTCGCACAGGGGCAGCTGAAAGTGGTGCAACCGTTGGAAGTATTGAAAAACGAAACTTCGATTGTCACGGCGACGATGGACGACTCCTCAGCCACATTACCTTTGCCTCCGGGAGAAGTTCTGACGGAGTCGCAGAATGCCAGACAGATGCGTTGGGTTGTCCGGGGTTTGCCTGAAGATTGGCGCAGTGTTTATGCAGGAGATACCGGCGCTATCGAGCTGAAAGAGGAGACGGCGTCTCTGGAGGAGATATTCGTTGCCGTCTGCGATCCGCGGGCCAATCGTCCGGCGAACGATTCTGATTCAGTGGATTCGACCATGTTGAAGGTGAACTGAGCCTTGAAAGTGAACTGGGACCTGCGTGTTGGCATGCATTACCCTGCCATGTTCGACAAATCCGATATTGAGTCGGTTCAAATCGAGCCAAAACCGGTGGATGGTTACATTCCCATGATTGATGGAGATGAATGAATGATGCGTCATCTGC
The DNA here is from genome assembly GCA_029977825.1 of Planctomycetota bacterium. Lineage (GTDB taxonomy): Bacteria > Planctomycetota > Planctomycetia > Pirellulales > Pirellulaceae > Rubripirellula. The sequence continues at coordinate 6,655 of JAPOKD010000207.1, forward strand.
TTTGGAAAGATGCCATGACGGCGCGAGCGCTGTTGCTGGCAGTGTTGATCGGGATTCTGGGTGCAGCTGTGTGCCTGGTTCTCGTATCACCTCTGATGAATGAAGCAGATGCAGCCAGTGTCTTTGTCTCTTTCTGGATTCTGATGCCGAACCTGTTTGCCATTGGTGTACCCGCGATACTTGTTGGCAACGAAGAAGAACGTGGCACCTTGTTGTGGCTGAGAACACTTCCTGTGAGATGGCAGTCCATTGCTGATGCCAAACTGTTGGTTGCATTGGGTGGATTGGTGACTTGCTGGCTGGGTTCTTCCCTGGTTTTGATTTCCGGTGGCATGCTCGTTACAGACAAATTTTCGCCATTTGCAGAGGAGATGATCAGCCTTGAAGGTGTGCTGTATCTGGCCTGTTTCAGTGTGATGTTGATGCTCCTCGGGTTCGTGACGGCGTATCTGTTTCGCTCGCCGGTAGCAGGGCTGCTTGCAGTCGTACCCCTGATCGGTGGGGTAACCTATCTGTTTGAACTTTTGACGAGATGGATCCTTACCGGTCAGATTAATTACGGCGGCGCTTTGACTGATCCGACCTTTTCAGAACAGCTCGCACTGGGTGTTGCCACTCTTGGCGGAATGATATTCGTGGCCTCATTGCAACGGATGCTTGCCAGACGCAGGCTCAATCGAATGGTTGGCCGTTCATGGAGTAAACGACTCAATTCATCATCCACTGGTGTAGCTTACAAGCCACCGGTTGCCGTGATTGCTCCGCGTGCATCCACAGCAAAGGTTCTGGTGTGGCAACAGATACGACAGTGTTGGCATCTTGGCCTGCTCATTCTGCTTACGTCTGTCAGTTATATGTTGCTTTCGTATGGTTTCAGGCGGGACAGGTGGAACTGGTCAGCCAATGCCTGGGAGAGTCTGATACCGTTGTTTCTGGGCCTTGCCGCTATCTGGCTGGGTGTCCTCGTGTTTTACGGCGACAATTTCAAAAACCGGCGCAGCTATTTCGCGGACCGTGGATTTACGGTGAACGTCATTTGGTGGACACGTCTGTCTGCGCCGTTTTTTATGCTCGTGGCGCTGATTGTCTTTCTTTTGGTTCTGCATCCTGATACCGACACGCTGTTACGGGTTGATCTGCACAGCACGGGGCTATCGTTAACGGGCGCGATCATCGAGTTGGTGACATGCTTTGCTTTTGGGCAACTGGTGTGCCAGTGGATCCGTCGCCCTGCATTGGCATTTTTTGCTGGACCCGCGTTTGCCGTGATTCCGGCCATCATCCTGATGTTGTTTGTTTCCATGTATCCAAACTATGCGTGGTGGATCATGATCAGTGCGCTAGTCATGTTGTTTGGCAGTTGGCAACTCACAGGTGCCTGGATCGAAAACCCGCACAGAGATGGAAACAATGCTGGTGGAATCCGTCGGTGTATCCAGTGGTTGAAAAAACCCGAAGTTCGTGCTGTCTCTTATGTTCTTCTGGCAATTCTCTGTCCGCTTGTTATCGTTGCATCACTTCGCGTGTCAACGACACCGGTGCTGCGTGCCCAATGGCGACAGCGTCTTTTGGCCGCGCCTGTCCCTGAGCCAAAAACCTACCCGAACGGCCGCCCCATTTATCGAAATCTCCATGCGGAGAAGTATTCGACGTACGCTTTTGCTGACAAATCAGAAAGGTCAGCAGATCAATTAGGCGCAGATGAAAGAAACGAGTGTCTGAAGCTGCTGCGTG
>JAPOKD010000388.1 GCA_029977825.1 Planctomycetota bacterium
CCTTTTCCCACAACGGATCGAGCCATTGCCTGATACTTTTCCGGAAGCCGGATCAGCAGTGGCACTCGCATTCCGCTGTCAAGCAGCGCACGCTTGTGGCGTGGCATTCCGCTGCCGTGGTCTGAGTAGAAGAATATGATGGTCTCTTCGTATAAACCATCGTTTTTCAAGTTGGTCAGGATTTCACCCACTCGTTGGTCCATTCTGGTAACGCAGTCGTAGTACCTTGCCACTGTTTTTCGAACCAGCGGAGTGTCAGGGTAATAGGGTGGCAGAGGAACCAATTTTGGATCGTGGATCTCTCTGGCCGACAAATGCGACTGCACCTCTTGCTGAAACTGCGGGTAGGGCCAAACCATCGAACGCGATTGATGGCTTTCCATCAGATTGATTACTGTGAAAAATGGCTGACCTTTTTCACGTTCTCGCCAATCGGCCGTGTCGCTGCACGCATCCCACGCGGTTTCTGTAATCCGAGTTTCAGCACCCGAGTTGTAATCCGTCTTGACATTATTGGTCGTGTAATAGCCGGCTTTACGCAACAGAGTTGGAAAACCATTCAAAGCTGCAGGGATCGGGATAAGTGAACGCATCGCATGCGCTCCCTGAGACGGAGCGATGCAGCCATTGATCAAACAGGCCCGTGAAGGCGAGCAGACCGGCGATGTTGCAAAGGCATGGGTATACCGTGCGCTTTCGGTAGCTAGCTGATCAATGTTGGGTGTGGTGGCAAACGAATCACCGTAGCAACCCAGAGTTGGGCTCATGTCTTCGGCTGTAATCCAAAGGATGTTTGGACGCTTATGCTCAGGGCTGTTAGTCGCTTCCTGACTATTCCCTCGAACGCCGAAAAAGACGTGCAAGGTGACCAGAAACACGACTGACTTCACGCATGATGACTGATTCAAATTTCAGATCCTTTAGAGGGGATAAAAGCCGATGCGGCCCCCGTCGAGCAAATTCTTGATGAGTGCCCACTCATCAAAATACACCTCAGGTTGATTCACAGCTTGAAGCGGTCCGTCAATACGGTTTGATCAAGCCTAACAGATCGTGTTCATCGCAAACCTTGAATTTGCAAAAATCCTGGTCAGGAAAGATGTCCACGCAGCATCCGGAATGTTCGCGTGCATCCATTGGGACCAACTTTCGAAGCATGCCCCGAACCCTCGTCATCATTGAAACCAACCCACGATCCCGCTCCAAACCAATGTTCTTCCAAGGCGTGCGGTTCACCCACATAAACGAAGAAACCACCCTCGGTAACCTCCTGCAAATAGGTTACACGACCATGTTCAGGATGTGCCGCTGCCAGATGCAAGCCTTTTGCTTCATTTGCATCCAGTTTCTGCTCCGAAGTACTGATCGTTTTTTCTGCCAACGCCGCTGGTGTTAGGGTCGTACTTGTCATTTCTGACGTTTTCAGTGGCACTTCCCCGCACCGTACCAAGCTGACTTTGATGGTTTCTGCCATGCCCAATTTCCACAGGTGTCTTCTAATTCTGGTTTCTGACGCTTAAAACCTTTGTGACCTTCGAAGTCTAGAATCCACTCGCCACGGTTGCAATTCCATGCCTCGTTCTGCTCTCGATCTGCCCGGCACCGATCCCACTTCAATCTTTGAACTGTTCCGGGGCAGTTATGGATCGGAACTTTTGACAGCCGCGATCGCCCACTTTGATATTTTTGGCAGACTGGCCCGCGAACCGCTGTCGTTGGAAGCCTTGGCAACAGCCCTGAATTTGGAAGCTCGACCGGCCAACGTGCTGATCACTGCTTTGCGAGCCATGGAGCTGCTGATTGAAACTGACGGTAGACTCGCTCCCAGCGAACTGGCACGGGAGCACCTGATTCCCGGCGAATATTTCGATGTGGGCGACTATGTCGGACTTGCTGCACAGGCTCCTGGAGTCCTGGGGATGGTGCAGCTCTTGAAATCCAATCAACCACTGGGCAGTGATGGGTCGGGCAGTGGAACTGCCTTCATCTATCGGGACGGCATGGAATCAGCCATGGAAGCGGAGCAGTCGGCTCGTCATCTCACTATGGCCTTGGCTGGCCGCGCAAAGAACGTAGCACCAGCCCTTGCTCAAGCTGTTCGTGTGCCCGAACACGGTCGCCTGTTGGACCTCGGGGGTGGAACTGGGATCTACAGTTATGCGTTACTTGAAAAAAATCCCACGCTCAAAGCAACCATTTTTGACAGACCGGAAGTTCTGAAAGTCGCAGAGGAAACGTCACAGAAGTACGATATCCAGAACCGCGCTGAGTTTGTTGCGGGTGATATGTTTGCAGACAATTTCCCATCAAAGGTTGATACCATCCTCCTCTCGAACATTCTGCATGACTGGGATGTTCCCGAGTGCCAGAAGCTCATTGCTCGTTGCGCAATTGCACTTGCTCCGGGGGGGCGAATCCTCGTTCATGATGTTTTTCTTGACGATGGACTTGATGGCCCACTGCCCATCGCCCTTTACTCGGCAGCCTTGTTTTCCCTGACTGAGGGGCGAGCTTACAGTACAGAAGAATACGAATCCTGGTTGCATGAAGCGGGGTTCAGTACAGAACCTGTCGTGCCAACCGGCGTGCATTGCGGAGTTCTGGCTGGCACAAAAAAATAGGTGATTCACCGTGACTGAATCTCAATCATTCCCATTGCAGACAACCAGAATCTGCACCTGACCATGCGTGTTTGAGCATCCGGCAGAATTACCGCATCTTCTATCGTTCACCTCAGGCCGTGCACGTTTCCATCCCACACATCAATTGGTACTCAAAAGTTGACTCCAGAAACTATTTTCCTGCTCTGCAATAACGCTGCGGCTGTTGGATGGATTGTTTTGCTCCTGACACCTCGCTTTCCAGTTTTCGCAAGGCTTCTGCTCCCAGTTGTGTGGTGTGGACTACTGGCTTTCGTTTACCTGTATCTGGTCATTTCCGACTTCGGCGGCGCGGAAGGAAGCTTTACATCGTTAGCGGGTGTCGCACAGTTTTTTGCCGATCCCAAAGTTGTTTTGGCGGGATGGATTCACTACCTGGTGTTTGACCTTTTTGTTGGATGCTGGGAAGTGCGTGATTCGCGTCGCCATGGTATTCCCCATCTACTTGTGGTTCCGTCACTCATCCTCACTTTTCTGCTGGGGCCTATAGGTTTGCTTGCCTATCTTTTGACACGGCTGATTCGAACGCGCAGCTTGGATCTGGCGCACGAATCCGCTTGCTCTCAAGACGACAGTGATGGGATTCGCAATGCTTAATTACTCAGTGGGACGTGAACGAACTTCGGCTACAGCGCAATGGAGTGTCGTTTCCAAGTGCCTGCCTGAGGCTGGAAACGTGACCACACCACAACCTGCACGCTTCGGGTGTAAACGGTCTGACAAAAGCCAATGTGTTGCAAGGCATTGCCCTGTAAAATGACTTGGTAGATTCGCTTCGTTTCAGACGTTTCGATCTATGTTTTATATTCCACCTAAACCAGTTTTCAATTACTGCCGGAGTAAGATTGAGTTGTGATGGTAACCAACACGCGAAGCTGACTTCTTGCCTCGAGCAACCATACCTGCCATCTTTTCCCCACCCTTTGTGCTTTTCTTTCGAGGAGCGTGAGCACGTGAAGCTTATTTCGTCTATTCATCGATCGGTCCTCTTTCTGATTTGCATGACCATGTCAAGTATCAGTAACGCGCAAGGGCCGGCGGATACAAATACGACATTCACAGGTGCCAATATCGTGAATTACTTCGGCTACGACGATTGCATTGAGCTCAACAATGGCAAGACTCGCGTGATCTTGTGTCCGGCGTCAGGCGGGCGTGTGCTGGAATACTCAATCGACGGCACAAATGTGCTTTATTTGCCGCCTGGTTCAGAGGGTTGGAGGCAAACTGCGGAAGACAAACGTGGGAAAATGCATGCGGGCCGTTTTGACATCGGGCCGGAAAAAATGGTCAAACGAGGTCGCATTCTTTGGCAGGGGCCGTGGCAGGGCGAACTGACCGGAGACCGTTCTGCACGAATGACCAGTGAATTCGACAAACAGTCAGGCGTGCGTCTGACCCGAGATTTTCGACTGGATGCGAACAATTCACGTCTCCTCTGCACACAGACAATTGCGAACGAGTCGAACGAACCAGTCAGCTTATGCCATTGGAGCAGGACATTTGCCGTTGGTGGTGGCATCGCCGTGGTTCCCCGATCTCCCCGCGGCAGATTTCCCAAGGGTTTTGTGCTGTATCAGGAAGGTGAGTCCATCACCATCGATGCCGATGATCCGAACATTCAAGTCAGCGATGAAGCAGTCGTTGTCATGGGCCCACCGTCATCTCCAAAACTGGGATTTGATTCCCATGCCGGTTGGCTCGCGTATCTTGCGCCCACTGACCAGTTATTTGTAAAACGCTACCGCACATTTCCACAACGTGCTTACAACGAATTTGCTTCACTGACAGCTTCGGTCTGGTACCCCGAAGGCGACATGGTCGAGGTCGAGCCCATCGGCCCGGCAGAGGAGTTGCGTCCCGGTGAGAAGGCCAACTTTACCGAGGAGTGGTGGCTGCTTAAGCACAGCTTTCCGTCCAATATCGAGGATTTTGATTTTTCTGCCATCAAGCGAAAGGTGGAACGCAACAGTCGCCCCCCGAGCAATGGCATGCGCGATGTTGTTTCCCCTGTCGTCAATCCGGACCAAAGCGTCACCTTTCGCGTCACTGGTCAGAACGCCACCCAAGTCCGCGTTCGCATTACCAATCGGAGTCACCGAATGGAATTGAATCAGGGAGGCGTGTGGGAATATCAAACCGAACCGCTTCCACCCGGAATCTACGAATACACCTTTGAGATCGATGGCGTTCGCGTGACTGATCCCAGAAATCGTGAGATCAAAAAATGGTTGAACTGCGCTAGCATGGTCGAAGTCCCAGCCAATCCCGGACAGATCGCTCCACTGACACAGCAGCAAGCGGTTCCACACGGCACCCTGCATCACCACATTTACTCATCAGCTTCTGGCGGGCAACCCCGAAGTGCTGTGATTTACACTCCACCGGGATACGACCTGAAAGCCGCCGCCGGCTACCCGCTTGTCATTCTTCTGCATGGTAATGGCGATGATCAGACTGCTTGGACGGAAGTGGGACGCGCCAATCAAATCATCGATAACCTGATCCACCAGAAAAAAATTGCACCCATGCTGGTTGCCATGCCTTACGGGCATCCGATTCCGCTGAGCGAAAAAAAAAGAGGATCCGATGACTATCGCATCCGCAATAATCGAGCCATGACAGCTGACGTCGTCAATGATTTGCTGCCGTTGCTGACGCGCAATTACAACGTTGGCCAGAAGCCGACTCAAAGGGCTATCGTGGGGCTGTCCATGGGGGGTGGTCAGGCCATTCATGCAGGACTGTCACACCCAGAATTGTTCGAGTGGGTAGGGGCCTTTAGCGCTGCAGCACCCGAGGGCAACCTGAGGGAACAGCACCCTGACTTGGTCGCAGGTGCAGATTCCGATGCAAACGAAAATCGGCAACTTCTCTGGATTGCCTGTGGAGTCGATGACTCGCTGCTGGACCGCAATCGCAAGTTTGTCGCAGAGCTCACCCGCCTCAACATTTCCCACCAATTCGAGGAAACGCAGGGAGGACACAGCTGGACCGTCTGGCGAGATTATCTGCCGATATTTCTGGAAAAACTGTTCCGTTAGGTTTCGATGCAAGAGCAGGCGTTGAAAAAGAGTGATTTGCCGCTGTTTTCCTGATTTTTGGGCGATTAAGAACC
>JAPOKD010000021.1 GCA_029977825.1 Planctomycetota bacterium
ACGAACGTTGATTTTGTGGATCCACTCCGTCAGGCTGCAAAGTTGTGGGAATTGGCTCAACAGAGTTTGCAACAGGCAAGGCAGGCAGCAGCAAATGGTGAAGCCGATGCGTTAAGGAGTCTGACAATGGAATCACTCCGTTTATGTTTCGCAGCGCTCGACGCTGCTGAACAAACAGATGTCAGTAAAGCATCATTTCAAGATGCTTTGCATGCCATGCGTGAGTCAAACGATTTCTGTCTTGCGGAACAGAATGTGGATCGTGATGTCTTTCAGGTTCGGCAGATCATACTTGAGCACAAGACGGATGTGCTGAAGACACAGGAAGGCAGCAGCACTTCCGTGTCGATGCATGAGGCTGCGTATCGTTACATGACGTTTGCCCGGCGTTCATTGGTAAAGGCTTCAAGGGGAATTCCTGAGGCGAGCGAGGCTTTGATGTTGCTTGGTGCTGCCGAGTCATTATGTGTTGATGGAAATCCATCCCATCAGGATGCGATTGCCGTGATGTTGCAGCGTGCAGCGATTGAAATTTGTCCTGCAGAGTATGAGCCACATTTGGCGTTGGGTATCACTCTATCGAATCAGGGTTTAACAGAACAGGCTCGGTTGTCGTTGCAACGCAGTGTAGAGATCAAGCCGACTCAGCGAGCGTACCAGGGTCTGATTGAACTCGCGGCTCAAGTGGGAGACAAAGCTCGCTTGGAAGAGCTGCAAGTCAAATTGCAGCAGCTTGCTCCTGATTCTCAGTCGAACATTGTTGCTTTGGAACACGGTTCCGATAATCGGCTCGCCACTCAGGGCAAGACGCCTGACAACGAGGATGACAAAGAAGTAAAAACGAGAATCGGTTGGCGATCCATGATTCCGTTTGTCAGATAGATGTTTGTCTTTTGAGAATCGATGCTGCGGCCCGGATGCCACTGTGCATTGCCCCCTCAATGCTGGGAGTTTCGCAATGGTCTCCACAGATATAAGTATTTTGGCGGTCTCTCACCTCAGGTGATCGAATGACAGGATCCATGTCGATCGCTGGCAGTCCATAAGGGACCTGGTAGGTTTGTAACAGTTCCCAGTCACACACTTGCTCTCCAAACCAGTCGGTCAGTTGCTGTTTCGCAAGCAGCTCACTTTCGTCGCTGGTTCTCTCTCTGTTTGGACTGAGTGAAACAGAGACCAATGAGGTTTTCTTGGGAGCATATTCTTCTGCCACATTGCTGATAATCGTGGCGGTTTGAATTGGGCCATTTTCGTCACCACGGAGAATCAGACTCTTGTGTTTTTCATTGCACTGCGGGCTTGCATAGTAAAGCGTTGTGGTTTCAGACCAAGATGTCTGGATTTCAGGAAGCTCCAGTAAACGTGCTGCTGCATTGCTTTCCGTAGCGATCACAATGTGGTCGGCCGTCAGCGAATGGCCATCAGCCAGAATCACACGGTTACCCTCCAGTCGCACAACGGATGACTGAAAGTTGACTGATCCACGAGGTAGTTTCTCTGCCAATTGCCTGGGGATTGCCGCCATGCCGTCGGCTGGAATGGCGATGCCGCCCATTGAGAACATCCGGAAGACGAACTCCAGCATTCTGCTGGAAACCGAGAGGCTTTCGTCAAGAAAGACACCACCGATGAAGGGTCGGAAGAATTGGTTCAGCATGCGCTCTGAAAACCCAAAGTCGCGCAAATATTCTTCTGTCGTCTGGTGAGGTCGTTGATAAAGCTCTGCTAATGAGCCCCGACAGGTTTTGCTGCGAAGACGCCAGATTCGTAATTTGTCCGCAAGTGAACCCACTGGGTTGGTGATAGTTGCCCATGCTTTACTCGGGTTTCGCCATGGGTCCGCCAGTTCGGTGAATTGTCCAGATTGTCTGATCAAGGCACCCGGGTCAAAGTATCGCAGACGTAGCGCAGAGTAGTCGAGCAATTCCTGACAGCTTGGGTAGGCAGTCAAAAGTACTTGGAATCCTACATCCAAGGTAAAACCGTTGATGACGTCGGAGCGTACGCGACCACCCACTCGGTCAGTGGCTTCAAGGACTGCGGATTGAACACCGGAGTTTGCCAGCTGGACTGCACACGAAAGCCCCGCTAGACCACCACCAATAATTATCACTTCGTGATGACGTGCGTTCGACAAGGACTTTCTCTCTGTGGTGTTGTGAGGGAACAAGGGTTGGGTTGTTAAGTGGTTTTAAAGTGAAAGCAAGGCTGGCAAGGACTAGTGCAGTGCCGTGTATCGTAACACTGCCTGTTCATTGTTCGTCCATCTTCCATTTTTAAATGACTTCATATCCAAGTTTTGTAAGCTCTTCCTTGAGCACTAACTTGGGTTGATAGTTGCCGTGTACCAGACGAATCTGTTTTGGAGGGGTTTCCATTTTTCGCACAAAGTCAATCAGGTCCGTTTGGTCAGCGTGAGCAGAGTAACCGTGCATCTGATGGATTTTTGCCGCCACTGTATATTTGCGGCCATTCAGACGCACCCATTCGCTGCCACGACTGAGAAAATGCCCTGGCGTACCACTTGCCTGATAGCCCACAAAAACGATATCAGTTGTAACATTACCAAGAAACCGCTTCAGATAGTTTAAAACGCGACCCCCAGTGCACATACCACTGCCTGCAATCACGATCGCCGGTAGTTGTTTTTTTTCCAGATACTTGAGCGTTTCCTTGTGTTCCTGATGACTTCCAACGGTTGTCAGGTTTTCGAAAACGAGTGGTTGATCATCAGTTTGCATCAGTTGTTGTGCTTCGCGACCCCAGTATGCATTCATGCTCTTGTAAAGTTCAGTGAACCGGGATGCCAAGGGTGAGTCGACAATTACATCGACTTGTTTGAGAAGTGAACGACCACTTTCTTTCTGCAGACGTTCGAAAATTCCATTCATTTCATAAAGAATGGCTTGGGTGCGTCCCAAGCTGAATGCTGGAATGATGGTGACACCGCGATCTTGCAAAGTTCTTCGCAGTACAGTTTCCAGAGCTTGTTGGCGATTTTCGGGAGTCTCGTGAATTCTGTCGCCGTATGTGCTCTCCAGGACGAGTAGATCTGCCTCAGGTGGACTGACAGGTTTGCGTAGAAGCGGATCCTTGCCTGTTCCAATATCACCTGTGAAAACAACCGTTTTTCCGCAGGGCAACTTGACATCAAAAATAGTTGATCCGAGCACGTGTCCTGCAGGACGCAAGCGGATGGCTGCAGATCCTGGTATCTGGTGCCAGCTGTCATATTCAACGGGCTTGAGCAAATGTTTGACCTGCTTCAGGAATCTGCTGATCAGTTTTCGTGATCGTGTGAATCCAATTTTTAGTGCATCTTCCATGACCAAGGGCAGTAATTTCGCTGTCGGGTGACTGCAATAGATCGGTCGATCAAAACCAGCTGCCAACAGGTACGGTATGCGACCCGCGTGGTCGATATGCACGTGCGTGAGTAACAAACTGTCGATGTTGGAGAGTGAAAAATTGATTTCAGGGTTGGGCTGTTTTCTAGCTTCATTTCCCTGGAAAATACCACAGTCAACGAGCAGACCATGTTTATCTCCCCAATTTAATTGGTGGCACGAGCCCGTGACACCTTCGTGTGCACCATGGTGAATCAGCTTCATGATTGTTTGAGACGATTTCGAGTTCATGTTCTTAAGCTCGGAGTATCAGAGACTTGCCAACTTTTCCAAGTCTTGAACCCAACAAGCTTAACCGGTGTTATGGGCAATCCGAATGTGTGTGCCTTCCCGTAAAGGTATTGGAACAGATTTCAGGCCTGTCGCTCGGGTTGGTATTTCGCCTTTTCTGACAGTTTTTTCGGCGGCATGACCAGACGTGTCCGCGTGGCTGCGATACCAGTGTTGTCGGCAAGCAGGCAGTCCAGTTGTCCGGCTCGGCCCGATCCTTCTGTTTCAGACACTATTTCAAGAGGAATGCTCGTATGTCCAAGTATTATGTTCAATCCGGAACGATGCGAACTGTTGTGCAGGCTGACACTACTCGTAAGGCTGCATTGTGGGCCGTGCATCAGGCGATGCAGCAGGTATTACCGATGGAAGGTAATCCGGCTGATTCAAACGAGCTGCGCGGGGACGCAAGCGGTCAGGAAGGTGTTGCTGTGCTGTCGCAAAGAGTTCGCATCAGTGAGCGAGGTTTTGATCGTGATGACTCAACATCGCTTGCAACGATGGAGGTGGTTTCAGAGTGGAACGAGATGGTTGTCACACTGGATCGGCTTGAGAAAATGCTTTATCGAGCAAAGTGATACGGATCGTGATTAGTGTTTTTTCAAGTATCCCGCACTGGTTTGAAAGTAACGAGTTCGCCGCGTGGTTGCCTGCTCAGGTGTTTTGTCTGTAGGTTCGATATCGGCAAGATTGGCTTGGCAATAACGGCATCCAATCTTCTGGAGATGGAATTGGATGTAATTTCTTTGTTCCGCTTCAAGCGTTCCCAGGACAAATTGGCCCAGTTCGGAACGATCAGGGCAGGAGAGGCGGTTTCTTCTCCAAATCGCTCCCAATGTGTGCAATCCGGCTGATTCTCGTCCAGGAACCTCAATCAGACGCTGCCGCAATTGCTTGTTGCTGCGAAGTTCATGTTCAAGCTGGGCGCAACGTGCAGGTGGGAGAGCTTCGTCAAGAAATGCGCTGAGTTCTGCATCGCTGAAGTGATTCATGGCAAGCTCTTGAAATCATCCACCTGGTTACGAGATCAATCAGCATAGCGACTCAGGCAGAGGGTAACGTTTTGCCCGCCGAAGCCGAAGCTGTTGTTGAGTGCGTACCGAATTTCGGCCTCCCTCGCTTCATTGGGGACGTAATCAAGGTCGCACTCAGGATCAGGATTTTCGTAGTTGATTGTCGGTGGAAGTACTGAATCCCGCATCGCCAGCAGGCACACGATCATTTCAGTGACTCCAGCGGCCGCAATCAGATGTCCCATCATGCTTTTCGTGCTACTGACGGGAATCTTGGCAGCATGTTCACCGAAAACATCACGACATGCTTTGGATTCAACTTTGTCGTTGACTGTAGTGCTTGTGCCGTGGGCGTTTACATATTGAATGTCGGAAGGTTGTAGGCCAGCATCAGCAATGGACATTCGCATGGCAGCGATTCCACCATGTCCATCAGGGGGAATATCTGTGATGCGGTACGCATCTGCGGTGGTTCCATACCCGGCGATTTCGCCATAGATGTTCGCCCCGCGAGCTTTGGCTGCTTCGAGTTCCTCCAAAATCACCATGGCAGATCCCTCGCCCAGAACGAAACCATTCCGCAGACGATCAAAGGGGCGGCTGGCCTTGGTTGGCTCGTCGTTGCTTTCGCTGAGCGCCGTGAGCAAGTTGAACCCTGTCACGCCAAACGGGTGAATCATGCTGTGCGTCCCGCCTGCCAACATCGTATCAGCATCGCCGCGACGAATAATCTCAGTGGCCTCACCAACCGCCTGACTGCTGGCTGCACAGGCGGTCAAGCAGTTGAGGTTTGGGCCTTGTGCATTGAACATGGTCGCAAGATGAGCGGCGGGCATGTTCGGTTCTTGCTCGAGCTCTTTTGCAGGATTCAGCAATTCAATTCCAGAGTTGATGAACTTCGACGCGTCATACTCGCCGTCAGCCAACGCAGCAGCCATCATCTGACTGAATGTCCTGAAATCCTGGTTACCTTCGCCGCTACCCAGGTAAACGCCAAAGCGAACCGGATCAGTAATGGAATCAAGAACTCCGCTGTCGGCGATTGCCTGTTTCGCAGCGCCGGCGGCAAACTTGGTGTGTCGACCGCGATCTTTCCACTCCTCAGCTGATTCTCCTGAGTCAGTGATATCCCAATTTTTGACCTCTGCGCTGATCTTGGTCGGGAAGCCACTGGCATCAAAGAGGGTGGTCTTTGCCACGCCACTTTGCCCTTCTTTCAAGCCAGACCATACGGTGTCAGCGTCATGCCCCATTGGGTTGACCATTCCGATTCCGGTTACGACTACACGGCGACGCATCGGGCGAGCTTTCTTGGAAGTGGGGAAGCAGGTAGCGGTGAACGTCAGCCCATCGCTGTAATTTGGGAACTAGATATTTGTGTATTCTCTGACAGGGTTTCCGTCAGAATCAACTGCCACATGAAAAAAATTCATCATCCGCAGCATGTCTCTAAGCATGCCGGGGTTGAACAGTGGGCCATCGGTGAAGCGACCATCTTCCAGAAACGCGAACATCAAGTCAATTTCCGCCTGAAGTGTGTCGCCCGTGTGACTGAGGCAGGTCACCGTTGCTCCAGTGTCCTGAACTGCATCGAGGTCAACGGCCAATGAAAGTTGGTCTCCATTCCGTGCTGGCTGGTGAAATTTTGCCTTTCCAACCTTGGCAAGCACGACGTGCTTTTCAAATTGGAAGTGCTCGGAGACAAGGATTCCACCCATCTGAGCCATGCCCTCGATGATCAGGGTCGGTGGCAGCATGGGATACCCCGGGCAGTACTCATCTAACGCTTCTTCAGCAAGCGTTACATTCTTGTACCCACGAGCATGACTGCCGCTTACAAACTCGGTAAATCGATCAATCCAAAACCATCGCATTGGTTCATGAACCACAAAGAGAAAAAGTTGGAAATTGGAAGTTGATCATTTCCCGCGATTAACGGTGTCGAGTAACTGGTTCAACCGTCACTACCGACCTTACTGCCAACGTAACTGCAGAGATCGCCAACGGTCAGTAGGTTCCCGAAATCCTGAACGCGGGGGTTCTGCTCGAATTCGCTCATGTTCGCCCATGGCATTCGCCGTTTCAGTTCTGCCATGCCGTCGGCAGTTACGACACCATCTTGTACATAAGCACCATTGGTGAGGATGTCTTCAGGTGCCAATTCGGTACGCTCGATGTTGATGTCGAATGATTTTTCAAGCTTGAACACAATGTCCAGAAAGTCAATGGACTCAGCTCCAAGGTCTCCTACCAAGGTTGCTTCACGATTGACTTCATCATCATCAACGCCCAGCGCGTCAACCAGAGCTTCTTGTACCTTTTCGAAAATCTCGTCTTGGGAAAGGCCCATCAGTGAATCCTTTTGCGAACGTGTCGTAATTTGAGTGTAGTGATATGGATCGAGTCAGTCGTTAAGGACGACTTGCTCAGAAAGTTGTTTTGTAAGTTCCATGTACTGTTTTTTTGTAGATTCCAACACCTTGGCATCAGTGCCAAAATGCTCTGGATCGCCTGTGAAACAGCGTTCCAGTATCAGTCTTGCAGAGACAGTCACTCGTCCCTGTTTGGTGGCAGATGCCTTTACCGTGGTTCGATTTCCATCCTGTTTGACTACATCGACTGCGATTTGCAGGGTTTCCCCTGGCGCCAGAAAGTCGCCGAACTTGACGCTTCGCGTCTCTCGAAGCAATACCAATGGTGTTTTGAAGTCATCCTCGGCTCGGACCAGCCACACTGCCGCCTGATGAAGCGCTTCCAGCATCATCACCCCGGGCATCACCGGGAATCGCGGGAAATGATCCTTTAGGTACTCCTCATCCGCGCGCAACGTCCTCTCCGCTATGAGCTTTTTTCCCGGCTCAATTGCGGTGATTCGGTCGATCTGGCGGTATTTCATTTGTGGGGGGACTGAACTCATAGCTGTATTCACCTCACTACAATACGCACGGTTAAAATTTGCCTCAACCGTGGATTGTGCGGATCATCAATGTTTCCTTGCTTTCTGGGGCTTGTAGGCCGGAAGATTGGCAATTTCCTCTCGAAAAGCCGCTCTCAGGGGGTAAACGTCGCTGAAAATCAACTCGTGGGCGGCGAATTTGATTCTCCGACCTCAGATTCGGGGGGCCTCGGCGTCTGAGAATGTTCCATCCGCTTGGCCTGCACGATCACCAATACCCCGGCAACGAGAAAACCGGCTCCCAGCAGTCTCAGCGGCGAGGCCTCAGTACGTGGATTACCCAATAATCCAAAATGGTCCAAGACCAGTGCAGCGATGGTTTGACCCGTCATGACCGCCGCAAACCAAGGGAGTGAACCGACTCGAGGCACTAAAATCAGCGAACTGGTTACTAAAACGACGCCGATCGCACCTCCAAACCAAATCCACCAGGGAAAATCCCGGGGCGGTGATGTGAAAACGGGGGGAAATGTACCAGTCACCAACGAGAGCACTAAAATGATCAGTGTTCCGCTAGCAAAAGAGATGAGCGACGCCTGCAAGGGATGCTCCAGGTACTTGCCTAACTGGCCATTCACGCTGGGCTGAGTGCCCAGCAGGCACCCAGCTACTAGACCGATCAGGATCGCAATGATGACAATTCCGAAGCCTTGCACGTGAATCAATAGCCTTTCGTGGCGTTACGCCGCTGCGGACCCGGTACTTCCGGGCCACAGCGAACGACTCGATTTGCTTCATTCACGAAAATCAGTTTGGGGCGGTGCGATTGGACATCGTTTTCCGGCACCATCGTGTAGGCAGCCAGAATCACCTTGTCTCCCGGGCGAACGAGGTGTGCGGCCGCACCATTGGCACAAATGTCATTTGAACCCTTGAGGCCTGCAATTGCGTAAGTTTCCAGTCGCGTGCCACGCGTGGTGTTCCATACGTGAATGGACTCGTAGGGGTGAATGCACGCCGCTTCAAGCAGTTCAGGTGGGATGGTTACACTTCCCTCGTAGTCAACGTCCGCGGCGGTGACCGTGGCTCGGTGAATTTTCGCGGCGAGAAGTTTTCGATACTTACCGTTCATCGACTCTTTCTGTGCATGGGTTCTTCTCCATCCTACCCGCCATCAGGTTCAAGAGAAGGCCAGCAAATGGAACGAGACCTGATAGTGGTCTACGATCTGATTGCCCGGAAGATGCATTCGGGGTGCGGTGCTGACTCAATGAGTCATTCCGCTTCTGGCTGCAAAAACGGCTCCAGCAGGCTTCGTGTCTCCGGATCTTTGATGGCAAGTTTGCCGAAACCTTTGACGCAGCCAGCAGCCATGGCCGTCTCTTGATGCTCTTCGTAGTTGGTCACCAGCATCACCGGGGTCGCGGACAATTCTGGATCTGATTTAATCGCGACAGCCACGGCAAGCCCATCAGTGTAGTCACGGTCGAGTTTACGATTGACGGTAACAAGGTCGACTGACTGGTTGCGAAGTATCTCCAGTGTGTCTTCGACCCCATGCGATTGAACCACAGAAGCTCCGAAGTGATTCGAAACCAATTGCCTTATGGCATGGAAATCGGGACCACAGTTGCCGCAGTCCAAAAGAGTTTTTGACATGGTGTATTTCAAATAATGCGGAACAACCCTTTGGTAATACTTTGAATCCAAAGGGTTGTTGGTCGTGCAGAGATGATTGACTGTGAATTCAGTCGTTTACTTTCCAATGGAGAAGAGTTTGTCTTTGGTGCTGATGAAAATCGAGTCATTGGCACCCACAGGGGTACTGTAGACACTGCTTCCCATATTGATTTCATCGATAGGCTCGACGTTCTCTTTGCCGAATTCAAAGATTGCAACGTCCCCATCTTCATCACCGATGAAGACATGTCCATCAGCAATCAATGGACTTCCCCAACTTTGGGCAAGCATGTCATAGGTAAAGTGGACAATTGGCTTGCCATCTTTGGTACCTTTCGCATCCAGACAGTGGACAAGCCCGGAAAAGTCGGCAACGTAAAGGACGTCATCTTTGATTGCACATGTTCCAATTGAACGGTGCATCTCTTCTTCGAAGTCAATTTCTTCATCACCATTCGTGTCAAGCATGCTGTAGTGCCACACCACGCCGGAGTTTGGATTATCAACCTCAACTTCGCCGTTTTCCGGTTCTACTGCTTGAATGCGACGATGAGGGATGGGAGTGCGTTTTCCATCGTCACCAAGTTTCATGGCAAGCGTGGGTGAAATGTCGCCTCGCATGTTCGGGTTGATGCACCAAAGGTGCCCCTCACCCTCCCCGTGTTCGGGGTCTTGACCAACTGCAATGTAAACGAGCCCGTCGTAAACAACCGGCGTGGCGATCAAATTGTTGCGAGTGCCTTCGCCGCCGAGAACCCACTTACTGGTTTTTGGGTTGCAGTCAAACTTCCACAGCAATTCTGGTTTCCCATCTTTGCCGGCATCTGCGCTGAAGCTGTAGAGAATCCCATCACCGCCAGCAAACAAAGCCTGCGGTCCACCTTCGAAGGTTCCCACGGTTGGACTTGACCACTGGCCGTGCAAAATGTTTTTGGCTGGGGCGCCATCGGTCCAAAGCACCTCGCCGGTATTTTTGTTCATGCAGATGAAGCTGGGGGCATCCGGGGCAGGCAGATTCAAGTGTGATTCGTCGAGACCGTTGCCTGTATTTACGAATAGTAGATCGCCATAGCTGGTCACGCTGCACGAGCACATGTTGTGCTGGCTGATGCCCATTTCGGGACCCATCATGTTGTAAATCCAGATCACGTCCGCATCTCTCTTGTCCGAGGTGCCAAGTTTCTTGAAGAATTTAATGCGTGGCCCGATCTGCTTGATCGTGAGCACTCGGTCAACTCCATTGAATTTGCCGGTTGCCGTCCATGATTTTCCCTCGGTCACGGTTTCGATTTTGACATCGCCTTCGACCTCTGCTCCAGAAGCTGCCAACGCTGCTTTGGCGGCATCAGTGAGCTTGCCCTCGGCCAAACCAGCCAGTGCCAGCTCAAAGTTCTCAGCAGACGGACCAGCGTTCATGATCTCGGCCAGAGAGACCACCTCGTCTTTCACTGGACCATCATCTTCGTCGTCGTAAAAACCTTCAGTGTCCAGGCAACGTACTTCACCTCGACTGGTGACAAACCAAAGCCGGTTTCCCTCAACCAGTGGAGAGCAGCAAATACCCTGAAGTGGCCAGTCGTGAACACGACCAGTGATCAGCTTTTCGCTGCTGTGTTGCCATTTGAAATCGCCGGTCTTTTCATCGAAGGCAATCAGGCAACCCAGATCAACTTTGGACGGGAACCGCTTGAGGTGACCAGCACCGTTGTTGGTCCCTACATAAACCTGACCACCAGCGATGACAGGGTTCCCGTAGGTCTGGCTTCCAAGATTCGAGTACCAACGGATATTTTTCGCTTTTGTGTTGTCCCAGTCACCCGAACGTCGATCAAATTTACCGATGTTCCATTCGAGCGGAAGATTTTTCACTCCTGGGGTATTGTTTCGCTCTCGCGTGCCACCCCACTGGGGCCAGTCACCACCTGAGGATACGACGTCTGCTGAATTGTCGCTAACTGGTTCCTTGGTCTCTTCAGCTGCTGTCGTTTCTTTGGCAGCAGCAGTTTCGTCATTATCCTTTTTTGCTTCGTCGATGGTGGTCTCATCGGCTGCAGTCTCCTCGGCAGGTATCGGAGTTTCGACCCCCTGCGATGTCGTGGTGGTGACGTTGCTGTCACTGGCCGTGGTATTGCTCTCGACGTATTCTCCGGTCGAGACATTGACCTCGGCTGGGGCTGGTGGCTTGCAGCCACTGAGAGAAAGCATGGTGACGCTGCCCAGAATGGCAGATGCGACCAATAAACTCCAAGCGGAAAGTTCGTTATTACGCATGACTCACTAGGGATTTGGTGGAGGTGTTTTTGTCAGGTAGAGTTTGGTTATTCAGAGCTTCCGCATGCTGCGAATTGCTCTGGGTGAAAATTTATTGGTGACCGACTTTAGGGTTCATCGGTGTTAGCCGTGACTTCGACGTTGTCGAGGTACAATTCAGCGACTTTTGCATTGCCATACAAGCCCGGGCTTGAGGCGAGGTTGGGAGATTCATCTCTCGCCGTGATGGTCCATTCCTTGGGCTCATCTTCATCGCGGGGCCAAACTTTACCACGCAGGACGGCAACTGCTGCTGGCGGCTCACTCTCGATATCAACACGAAACTTCATTCGATACCACGTATCTTCTTTCCATGGGAAGGCAATGGTTTCCGCCATTCGAAGTTGTGCAGACCAGGTGCGGATTTGCAGCTGTTGGCTTTCGCCCATCAGATCCAGAACATATCCATGCGCAGTGAGCCCGATGTCCGGAAGTTGGTCGCTCATGCGAGCTCCACGTGCGTCGGCGCTGATGGTGTATTCGGACAAATCGCTGTAGCCCATCCACGCCCGACTGCGAGCGCCTTTGGGAATGGTCGAGATTTTTGTCAATGCAGGTGAGCCGTCAATATTGCGGATGACATGACGGTAACGCGCGCCTACCCATGAAAGTGGTGGATCCTTCAGGTCGTCAAAGGTGAACTTCCATGGCAGGTCAGGCACAATACGGGTTCGAGCTTTTCCTGTCGCATCACCCACTTTGGCAATGATGGTTGTTCCCGTGTGTGCAGCGTCTTCGGGAGCCACGTAAGTTGAACCTTCAACTTTTCCGGCACCGATGACTTCGAAAGTCACATCGGCTGGGGTTTCGAGTTGCTGACCAAGCACATTGAAAACATTTATTTTCAGCTCGATTTTCTCGCCTGGTTTAAGGACTGATTCGGCAGGCACAATCTGAACCTGCGTGATCGCAGGGTTTTGTGCAATTGGGGTTTCTTGGCCCATTGATTCCGCCATCACGACGGGGGTTTGGCTGCCGCCTTCAGCAGCCACACAGTACAGGCCAGTCGTGCTGGGGAAATACAGGCGGCCATCAGCCACGATAGGCGAGCCTGCAAAACCGGTGTTGCGTACGCGGCCCTTGTTCAGGATCTTGAAACCATCCTCTTCGTCGGGAACGACGACTGCCCAACGGCCATTCTCTGTAAGGACATAGATTTTGCCATCTGCATGAAGTAGAGCGGATCGCTGACGACTGCCAACGAAGGACTTGCGTTCAACGATCGCCGCCCCTGTCTCGGCATCAAAAATCCACATTTTGCAACGATCGTCTACCACATACAGTCGATCACCGATCAGAACCGGTTCACTGTATCCCGCGACGACTTCCATCTGCTTCCAGAGTTCTTCGACCTTTGTGTCATCTCCGGTGCCCGAAACACGCAAACCGGCCACAGCACCCATCACGTTATTGTTTGGCGCTACATTCTCCTCGCTGTGGCTTGCGAAAACCTGATTGCCGACAACAAGTGGTGTGGCAAAGATGCCGCGGCGGGACAGGTTGTAATGCCAGAGCGGCTTGCCAGTACGGGGTTGGAAACCCCAGATGGCACCATCACCAGCACCCATGATCAATTGCCGTTGACCATCAATCGTGACCAAACTTGGTGCAGAATAGGTCGTGTCAAATGGAAGGTCGCGTGTTCCGCTGAACCAGATTACCTCGCCCGTGTTCTTGTCGAGGGCGATGAGCCTGTGATTAGGTTTGGCAGCATCACCCCAGTTGATAATGATCCCACTGATGATAACCAGATTTTCGTGAACAACTGGGAAGTTGGTTCGGCCACCATAGGTGCTGAGCATCCCAAATTGTTCATGCAGAGGAATGCTCCAAAGGGTTTCACCTGTCTTGCCATCCATGCACTGGAAAATGTCACACGCTCCCAAGGCGTAAATTTTGCCAGTCTCGGGGTCGCCCACCACGCTGCTCCAACCGATGCGTTCAGCTGGCACATCGGATAGCCAGACGTTGTAAGCGTTTTCCCACAGCGTTTCTCCGGTAAGTGCATTCAGACAGACAACCTTTTCTCCCTCGCGATCAGTAGCCGGCATGGACCGCTGGATCGTGTAGAGCCGGCCGTCCATTACGATCGGCGTGCAGGGTCCACCGATGTCATCCCGTTTCCAGAGCACATTGCTGTCCTCACCGCCAGCGGGATCCCAGTCGTCCGGTAGCCCAGTTGCCTGAGCTGTTCCGTCAAATGTGGGACCACGCCAGTAGGGCCAATCAGCGGCGGCAGCAGACGTCACACCACATGCAACAGCGAGTATTGCAAGTGATACGCGGCGGCCGATGAAGTCGAAACTTGAATACATTTGGACTCTCTAAACTCGGGGCTATTCAGGCAGTTGGGGGTTTGCAACCAGTTTTCTTTACGAATCAACCGATCACGTGGGTGCAAGCGAATCGTCGAAATGTTCGTCTGCGGGATCAAAATTTGGTGTACACAGGATCAGAACTGTCATTTGGCCAACGGCGCGATGTCGTACTCCGGGGGGAATCAGGATGGCGTGTTGGGGTGCCACCGGAACTTCTTTTCCATCCAGAATGATCGCGGCATTCGGCTGGCAAGCCAGAATGACGTAAATTTCAGTGTGCTCCTTGTGGTAATGCTCGCGTGCATCGGTGCTGATTTCAGTCAGGTGTACCGTGCCAGGAAATTCATCTCGATCGGCAAAGGCCCGCCGGGCTACGCCGCATGGGCAAGGGACTCCTGGCAAGGCGGTCAGATCTAGAACTGTTGGGTTGGCTGGCAAAGTCAGGCGTTACCGAGGTGGGGGATATCCCAAGTTACCCGGTCTTGGGGAACGATACCGAGGGAAAATCAGCCGAAATCCTGTGGTGGTTTCGTGCCCATTTGCCCTGACGATTGCTCGATCGCCCGCTGTGGGTGGTTCTCTTGGGGTGATTACCGACCGTCTTAGCCGGCTGTAGCTGGCACTCGCTAGCCACTTCCATCCCCTTGATTTTATACCGGTTGAACGAAATACGCCACGCGCAGAAGCGGAGGAACAGCATTCCTCCAGAAAAACGGCAAAAACCCCGTAACCGGCAAACTTTTCCAACAGGGTGAAAATCCCATGGAACATTGATTGAACGGCCGGTCAGCGTCGATACGGATACAGATCGCAAATGAAACGGAAGCGGCTCAATGCCCAAAACCGGCTCACTGCGATAGACCCAGGGAACCTGACATGGGATGTCAGGATCACATGGCGTCACCAAACTTGAGTGATTCTCAGGCAATCTAACCGTTGCCGGCAGCGAGAACGACAAACTGAACGAAGTCGGCGGGCCGGGTGTCCGCACCCGACCCGTTTGTGTTTGTTGGAGCAAACTCGAGGTGTGCTCGACGGCGACTTCGTCCATCGAATGCACCTCCACAGGAAGCTCTTTCACGCAGCAAAAGTGGAATCCATTCCTCGACGGTGACGACATACCGACTTTACCGCCAAGTTGAGATTAAGGGAGACGTGGCTCCAATGAAGCGGACAATTATGACAATGGCACTCGTTCTCGGTTGTACTATGTGCAGCCAGAGCTTCGGGTTTGACCTTTTAGATCGTATGCTCGGCGTGAAGGGCTGTGGAAGCTCCGCCAAGTGTTGTGACACCGGATGCTGCGATGCAGCATGTGAACCAGCTTGCGGCTGTGAAGAGCCAGCTTGTGGGTGCGAAGAGCCAGCTTGTGGGTGCGAAGAGCCTGCTTGCGGTTGTGAGCCTGCTTGCGGTTGTGAAGAGCCAGCTTGTGGTTGTGAAGAGCCTGCGTGCGGTTGCGAAAGCGACTGCTGCGATTCAGGTTGCGACAGTGCTTGTAGCAAAAAGCGTGGATGCGGACTCCTGGCGAAACTTTTCGCCAAGAAGAGCAGCTGCGACGGATGCGAGCCAGCATGTGGTTGCGAAGAGCCAGCATGTGGTTGTGAAGAGCCTGCATGCGGTTGTGAAGAGCCAGTTTGCGGTTGCGAAGAGCCAGCATGTGGTTGCGAGAGCGACTGCTGCGACTCTGGTTGCGACAGCGCCTGTGCAACTAAGAAGTCTTGCGGACTGCTTGAGAAGCTGTTCGGAAAACTGAAGAAGAAAAATTGCTGCGACAGCGGTTGTGACAGCGGCTGCGAGCCAGCCTGCGGTTGCGAGCCAGCTTGTGGCTGCGAGCCAGCTTGTGGCTGTGAAGCTGCTATGGAAGCTGCTCCAATGCCAGCACCGGTTGTTGACCCAAGTGCTCAAGCGACCAGCAAGCGTCGCGTCGTTCAGGCCAGTGCTGTTTTCGTTCGCTGAATTGCGTAGCGAAAACGTTCTGATCACCTTTCAGACGTGACCTACAAACGACCCGTCGAGGATTTCCTCGACGGGTCGTTTTTTTGTGTCTGGATTCAAACTGTGATCAGCTGTGAGAAAACAGGCGGCGAGCACGCCAAATCAGCTATTCGTGACGTACTTTGCTTGCAATACAGATGCGAGATCGAGGTGTGTTGATAACCTCGAAGACTGTTTCGCCTTATGTCGGGGCCTTTACCCTTGGTGGCAAATATTGCTCCGTTCTTCCGCTTCTGTTGTTTCACCGATGCGGAGTCTGGCCTTATGGTGCGATGCTAGCATCGAATTAACGTTGACGATCAGATGCTGCTTTCTCTAGTTATTGTGCCAGCGAAGCATGTTCCTCGCCTCCGTTTATCAAAAACCCTGTTGGTTGGAGACGCATGGTGCTTGAAATGGAAAATTGAGGTCAGCGGGAGAGCTTGAATCTCAGGTATCAAAATGTCAGCAAATATATTTTTCTCCGTCGGTGAACCGAGTGGCGATCAGCACGCGGCTCGGATGGTTTCACAAATTTTGGCCTTGGATTCAACAATTCAGTTGCGGGGATTCGGCGGCCAGGCGATGCGAGATGCAGGTTGTCGTCTTGATCGAGATTTGACTCAGCACGCTGTTGTTGGGTTGATCGAAGTGGTCCCAAAGTTGAGACAGTTTTTTCAGTTCGCTGATGAGGCGGAGGAAATCTTTCGCCAGGGCAACGTTGATGCCGTCGTACTCGTTGATTTTCCCGGGTTTAATTGGCACATTGCAAAGCGCGCCAAAAAGTATGGAATTCCTGTCTACTACTACTGTCCACCGCAGTTGTGGGCATGGGGTGGCTGGCGAATCAAAAAGATGAAACGCTCGGTGGATCACGTGTTGGCTGTGCTTCCAGTTGAAAAAGACTACTTCGAAAGCCACGGGCTGCCCACCACTTTCGTGGGGCATCCCTTCTTTGATGCTGTTGCATGCCAGTCATTAGATCATCAGTTGCTCGATCGATTTCGCAATACTGGTATCGGCGGTGAACATCTTGTTGCTGTTCTGCCTGGGTCCCGAGAGCACGAGGTGCATTCAAATTGGCCACTGATGCTGGAAGCGATTCGCAGGCTTCATCGGGCTAACCCCAGAACACGTTTTCTTGTGGCTGCTTACCGAGACCGACAATGTCTGTGGTGCCGTGACCAGATGATAGAAGAAGACAGAGATTTGCCTGTCGAGTTCTTTGTTGGCCGGACCAGTGAGGTGATCGAAGCTGCACGTTGTGCCATGATGGTCAGCGGTAGTGTCAGCTTGGAGTTGATGGCGCGGCGAACGCCTGCTGCCGTGGTCTATCGTGTTGGCCGCGTGTTGCATACGGTGGGCAAGCACATACTCAAGTTGGACAGTATTACACTGCCCAACTTGATGAGTGACCGGAAAGTATTTCCCGAGATGGTATCCGTGGGTAAAACGGAACCAGCGATTGACTTTCTGACACAGTCTGTTCACGCCATGCTCAACGACCATTTCTATTTTCAAGGTTTGTTGGCAAGCTTGGATGGTCTGCGTGAAAAATATGCTCAGCCCGGAGCTTCACAGCGAGCCGCTGCGTTCATGCATCGCCAACTGGCAAATGGGGAAGAAATGCCACAAAAGCGGGAAAATTGCACCGATTTGACACGGCGTGCTGCGTAGCAGCCAACCTCTGCCAGAGGCTGGACTATTTTGGCGTTTGATCGTGAAATCGGGCTTTTTTTAAAACAAGTCTGGCACTGACTGCGTAACAGCAACGCTAGACAAGTTGATTTTGACGGTTTGCTGACATTCTCGCCCGACCAGAACGTGCTGGTTTACGAGTTTTGCAGATAGAAAAGTGCAGATTTCCAGCTCCAGAGCCTGTGCCTGACAAATCGTCGAGCCAGTCCTGTTGATCATGCTGCCCTGCTGCAAGCACAATTGGTGCGTCAGATTCCTCGTCATGAAATCGATTTTTTCGGCAGAGCTTTCCTGATGACGATAGCACTGACGACGATGAACCTGACGCCTGCTGATGCAGACCGGCCAGTAGCTTATTTTTCTCCCGCCAGATGATTGTGACATGACCGACGAAAGTGATGAAAGACCTATGCCCGTCATGGGCTTGGGAGATGGATTCGAGTTTGAAGAGTCACCACCGCTACGTGTCTCCGGTTACATCTGCCTGCTGTTGGGTATCCTCAGCTTCTTTAGTCTGTTGGGTAAGCCGATGCTGTTGTTTGCAGTGGGTTCGATCGTGTTCGGACTGATTGCTCTGCGAAAGTATGACGGTCCGAGACCCGCTGGGACGCTGGTCGCGATGTGGGGCATCATTTTGAGTGTAGGCTTTGGGACCTGTGGTTACACGATACCGCTGATGAAGCAGGCGACGCTAAGTCGTCAGGCAGAAGAGTTCGCTGGGCAGTACATGAAATTGGTTGCTTTAGGTCATGATGAACATGCCATGGAGTTGAAGAAAGAGTGGTACAACCGCCTCTCAACAGATATGAATCTGGCAGAACATTACCTGTCAGATCAGCGCATTTCGGAATCACTGGTGCAGTTCAAGACGGATCTCGTCAATCGGGAATTCAAGCGGCGCGGTCCCGATGCAGAATGGGAATTGGATCGACCCATTCGTATCTACTACCAATACGGCAAGGAACATGCGGAGGTGGTTTGGTCAGATCCCACTGGTGATAGCGAATTGACGATACAGATGTTTATGGACTACGAAATCGACAGCAAGGGAAGGGGGCAATGGCTGATGAGTGTCGTCCAGCCACTGAGGCGTCGATTGGTAGCTGACAGTATTCTGTAGGTTGGCTTAGTGAAAGTCTCTTGATGAAAGGGACAGCCCTGTCACTTCCTCGCTGAGGTCAGTGATGCGTCCGACGACAACGTGAATTACACCTTGGCGATTTTCCAGTTTTCCATCAACTAGCCAGGCATTGCTGGTTCGAGCAACGCGAAAAAAACGCTCCCAAACTGCCTTGAAAATAACCAGGTTGATGGAGCCTGTTTCATCTTCCATCGTTGCAAAGACAATGCCCTTTGCCGTCGAAGGTTTTTGTCTCAGTAGAATGAGTCCGGCGACTCGGACATGTCGCCCGTCTCGAAGATCTTCGAGGTCCTCCGAGGTCACGCAACCTTGTTTTTGTAGTTCCTGACGAACAAATGAGATTGGATGCGCTTTCAGGCTTAGTCCAGTCATATCGTAGTCAGCGTGAACTTCTTCCATTGGGGTCATGGGAACCAGTGCGTCTGGCGTTTGTTCTTGTTCGTTAAGGTCGGCAAACAGTGGTTGTTGGTCAGGGTTGTGATCTTGACCGAGTGACTGCCATACTGCAGCGCGACGATCTACTTGAAGTGATCCAAATGCATCGGCATCAGCAAGGATCGCTATGGGCGCTTTTCCCAAGCCAGTGCGTTTAACAAGATCTTCCATGCTGGTGTATGGGCCTCCCGTTTTCCGCTCTTGAGTGAGTTTCAGGGCAATTTTGGAATGTAGTCCACGAATGGTCATCAGACCAAGACGAACGGCATGCAATCGTTTTGATTCACGTTCATTTTCATTTACCTGTGGTTTTTTTTGATTGGGTTCCAGTGTTGATTCCCAGTGGCTGAGGTTGATATCCACTCCGCGGACTTCCACGCCATGTTTTTGAGCATCGGCAATCAACTGGGCAGGCGCATAAAAGCCCATGGGCTGACTGTTCAGCAGAGCAACGCAGAAGGCATCCGGGTAATGGCATTTCAAGTAGCAGGATGCATAGACCAGCAATGCGAAGCTGGCGGCATGTGATTCGGGGAATCCATATTCTCCGAAACCACGTATTTGATTGAATACATGTTCAGCAAATGTGGCTGTGAAATTCTTTTTCTGCATCCCTTTCAGAAGCTTGGTTCGAAAACGGTCAATCAGTCCTGGGCGACGCCATGCTGCCATCGCTCTGCGTAACTGGTCTGCCTCACCCGGTGTGAAGCCAGCAGCCACGACAGCCAATCGCATGGCCTGTTCCTGAAAAATCGGTACTCCCAGAGTTTTTTCCAGTACCCCACGTATAGCATCATTTGGATAACTGACAGCTTGTGGATTTTCACGAGCCTTCAAATAAGGGTGCACCATATTGCCTTGGATCGGACCAGGGCGAACGATCGCTACTTCGACCACCAGATCGTAATAGCAGCGCGGTTGAAGCCGTGGCAACATACTCATCTGTGCGCGGCTTTCAATTTGGAAAACGCCTACCGTATCTGCCTTGCAGATCATGTCGTAGGTTGTTTGATCGCCCTGAGGGATGGTGCCAAGACTCAGACTATGGTCATGATGCTTGGCGATGAGGTCGAAGCATCGGTGTAAAGCCGACAGCATACCCAGTGCTAGTACATCGACCTTGAGAATACCAAGTTCGTCCAGATCATCCTTGTTCCACTGAATGATAGTGCGATCGTCCATTGCTGCGTTTTCGATCGGGCACAATTCGCAGAGGCTACCTGCTGTTATGACCATCCCGCCGACGTGTTGCGACAAATGTCTTGGAAAACCCGTCAGCGTTGTAACGAGATAGATGAATCGTTGGCCCAGTTCAGATTCCGGGTCCAGTCCACCTTCGTTGCAGCGTTCCAGAAAGGTAGCACCGCTACCACTTAACTTGGCTATGGAATCGATGGTATCGGCAGAGATGTTGAGTGCTTTGCCAACATCCCGAATCGCACTCTTGGTGCGATAGGTGATCACGGTGGCTGTTAAGCCCGCACGATCACGACCATATTTTCCATAGAGATACTGCAGGACTTCTTCACGTCGTTGATGCTCAAAGTCAACATCGATGTCCGGTGCCTCGTCACGTTCTCGGCTGACAAAACGCTCGAAAAGCAGATCTGATTGGCTTGGGTCCACATTCGTAATGCCGAGGCAATAGCAAACGGTGGAATTTGCAGCAGAGCCGCGTCCTTGACACAGGATGTTGCGTTGACGAGCAAAGCGGACCATGTCCCAGACGGTCAGGAAATAGGCTTCATAGCCAAGTTCCTGAATGATTGCCATTTCGTGTCGAAGCAGATCGATTACCTTTTCGGGAACACCGTCAGGCCATCTTGCTTTTGCACCTTCCCAAGTTAGACGTTTCAGGTGTTCGAGCAGTGACATGCCGGGTGGAGCAATTTCCTCGGGGTATTCGTAACGCAGTTCGGACAGCTTGAACTGACAACGCTCTGCGATTTCAACTGTTCTCTCGATTGCTTCAGGGACATTTCGATACAGATTCGCAATGTC
>JAPOKD010000125.1 GCA_029977825.1 Planctomycetota bacterium
GATCAACCCGCGTATTCTCGGCCCAGATCATGAAACCTCACTGTTGGATCTGGACTGGAAGGAGGCGAGCACGGAACACAGCACCGTTCGCAAGAATCTCAACTCCGCGGGTCAACCACTCAAAGTTGCGGGAGAGACCTATTCCAGGGGTATTTGCACTCATGCACTGTCGGTGATCGAGTACGATCTTCCTCCGGGTTATGACCAGTTCATTGCCCAAGGTGGTCTGGATGGAAGCGGTCAGGGAACTGTTGAGTTTCGCGTCTACACAAACCCGCCAAGCGATCTGTCACCACAAAAGGAGTCGCCTGAGCGACGGGCCAGAAAAGAACTGCTCAAACGCATTTTCTCTGCGTCAGGCCTTTTTCAAACCAACGACAAAGATCTGCAAGAATTATTGACTGACACTCAATCCGACGAAATCCATGCGTTGGAAACCCAACTGAATGACGCAAAACAGGCACTGCCCCCTCCCTTGCCTATGGCTCACGTCATCCAGGATTCAGGCACCAAGGACCTCAATGTTTACATCCGTGGTGACCCCTCCCGTCTCGGCGATGCCGCCCCCAGACGTTTCCTTCGGATTCTTGCGGGCGCTGAGCGTACCCCATACACCGATGGAAGTGGGCGTCTGACCTTGGCAAACGATATTGCCTCGGCTGACAACCCTTTGACCGCACGTGTGATCGTCAACCGCGTCTGGCAACACCATTTCGGACGTGGACTGGTTGACACCCCAAGTAACTTTGGCACGCTAGGCTCCCCGCCAACGCATCCTGCACTGCTCGACACTCTCGCCGTGCGTTTTATGAACTCAGGATGGTCACTCAAATGGCTGCACCGCGAAATCATGCTGTCAGCCACCTACAAGCTCTCGAGTAATCATAGCCCCAAAGGCTACGCGACTGATCCTGAAAACCGGTTGCTCTGGCAGATGAATCGTCGCCGACTTGAAGTGGAGGCATGGCGAGACGCCTTGCTTTCAGTATCGGGCAATCTCGACAAGGCTACTGGCGGTGCAACGGTCAACCTGGACGATTCCAACAACAACCGCCGCACCATTTACGGTGCAATCAGCCGCCACAGCTTGAATGGCCTTTTACGGCTTTTCGATTTCCCCGACGCAAACGTGACCAGCGCTGTTCGTACCGAGACGATTGTTCCACAGCAGCAATTGTTCGTTTTGAACAGTGACTTTTTCGTGAAGCAGGCAAGAGCCCTTGCATCGCGTGTCGAGGCGGAAGCCGGTGAACAGCCCGAGGCAAAGGTGAACCGTATTTATCAGTTACTGTTTGGAAGAGACGCCGATCAGCAGGAACTGGACATTGCCAGCGTCTTTCTGTCTCGGGACAACCTGAAGACCGCGAAACTGACCCGATGGGAACAGTACTCACAAGCTCTGCTCGGATCCAATGAGTTCCTATATGTCGACTAAACAGATCCCCGGATTGACCCTCACCCGCCGTAGCCTGCTTTCCAAAATAGGAACTGGCATGGGAACACTGGGGCTCGCCAGCTTGCTGCATGAGCAAGCCATGCTCGCTGGCGAACCGGGTGTGCCTGCAGACGCCGGCTCACCTCAGGTCAACGGCAACGCCTTGGCGATACGCGAACCCCATTTTGCGCCCAAAGCCAAACGAATCATTCACCTGTTCATGAACGGTGGCCCCTCGCAAGTTGATACGTTTGACCCGAAACCGATGTTGCAGAAGCATCATGGCAAACGGCCGCCAGGTGCTGACCTGAAAACCGAGCGCGGGACTGGCGGGTTATTGCAATCGCCATTCAAATTCCATCAGTGTGGCGAATCCGGCCTGCCAGTCAGCGAGATTTACCCAGAAGTTGGAAAGTGTATTGACGATATCTGCGTTATCAGGTCCATGCACACCGATGTTCCGAACCATGAACCATCGCTGTTCATGATGAACTCCGGCATCACACAACCCACACGCCCAAGCATGGGTTCCTGGCTGTGCTATGGACTGGGAAGCGAGAATCAGAATTTGCCGGGCTTTGTCGTCCTGTGCCCGGGAAAACCAGTAGTCGGTCCTCAACTTTGGAGCAACAGTTTTCTTCCTGGTGTGTACCAAGGATGCCACATCAACAACAGTAATATGGACCCGACGCGCGTCATTCCACACATTAACAATCACCACCTGGACAGCGAAACGCAACGCCAACAATTGGAACTGATGACGCAACTGAATCAAAAACACCTTGCTGAACGCACCAGTGACAACCAACTTGAGGCAAGGATTGCTTCCATGGAAATGGCATTTCGCATGCAAACTGAAGCACAGGAAGCATTTGATCTCAATCGCGAATCAAAGCTTACACGCGAGCATTACGGCGAAAGCCAGTTCGGGAACGCATGCCTGGTAGCCCGGCGCCTCGTGGAACGCGGCGTGCGCATGGTTCAGGTCTTCTATGGTGGTGGTCAGCCATGGGACGACCACGGAAATATCGAGAACGGGCACCGAACCAAAGGGCTGGCCAGCGACAAATCCATTGCCGCCTTGCTCCGGGACCTCAAGTCGCGAGGACTTCTGGAAGATACACTCGTTCTGTGGGGAGGCGAATTCGGTCGAACGCCCGTTTCAGAAGGCGGCACTGGGCGAGACCATAACAATCATGGCTTCTCAGTCTGGTTAGCCGGTGGAGGTGTGAAGGGTGGAATGTCATACGGCGCAACCGACGAATTCGGTTTTGCGGCTCAAGAGAACAAGGTTCACGTTCACGATCTGCACGCGACTCTCTTGCACCTCATGGGTTTGAACCACGAGAAACTGACCTACCGATATAGCGGACGTGACTTTCGACTCACTGACGTTCACGGAAGAATCGTCAAAGACATCATCGCCTAGATCTCTCCAACTGTGTGTTAGGCACGCCTGTTGGCTTATGGTCGCATACGGGGCGGCAAATCTAGCAGAGTCATTTGGCTGCTCATTACCACGCCTGCTAGCAGTCCACCCCGCGGCATACAAACCACACACATGGTGTCAATCACCGCAGCTATCTTGCCCCCAGAAGGCAGGACACACGCAGATCGTTACAATTCCGGGCTAACGGTTGCAAGTCAGCGTGGCCTGTTCGTGGCGTCTCGCGAGACATCTGTTCAATCTGCGTTAAATCGCGGATTGAAAATCACTCGCGCCGCAGCAGTGACGCCCATAAGCAAACCTCTGAAACCATATGCCGGGCAAGACACCAGACCCATAAGATCAAATTGTTATGAAAAAGCATGAGTGGCGTGAAAAAACAGACGATGGCGAAGTACGCTTAGTGACGGCGACCCGTCACGCTGGGAAATGGCAACTTCAATCGCGGCTCAAGTCAGAGATGGAGTGGACGAAATTCCCGAAAATCTCACTCGAAGATCTCGAGTCTCTGCGCGAAGTCATCTGGAATAAATACCAACGAAGTCGCGTTCCACACGGCCATGTGCAGGAAATCGATAAACTGATCGAGCAGGCTAAGAATTAGCCAGTGTCAGGCACAACCGCTTCAATAAAGCAGAGCCAAAGTGAACAAGCGGACCCTAATTTGAGATCCACTATTCGTGCCTCAAGGCTTCAATCGGGTTCATCTGCGCAGCTTTCCGAGCAGGATAAATCCCGAAGCACAAGCCAGCCCCCATCGATATGAAAAGAGAAAACACGATTGACCACAGCGCAATTCGTGGCTCAAGGGTTGAAACAACTGGCGGCAACAATTCCGGATCGAATGCCTGAATCAAATACCGCAAAACCCGAAACAGAGGACCGCACAACAGCCCGAACAACACACCAAGAATTCCACCTGTGCCGGTCAGTAGCAACGTCTCAGCTAAAAACTGCTTCGTAATATCCCTTTGTTTCGCGCCAATGGCGCGTCGAATGCCAATCTCGCGTGTGCGTTCGGTAACGGTTGCCAACATGATATTCATGATCCCGATTCCCCCCACCAGCAGTGAGATGCCGGCAATCACAATCAAAAGAATATTGAACATGGCGCGAGTTCTTTCCGCTTGTCGCAGCAACTCTTTCGGCACAACTACCGCGTAGTCCTCTTCCTGGTGGAATCTTTCGAGCATTGAAAGGATTAACGCTGCAGTTTGGTCAATCTGCTCGGTGGAAGCCAGGGTGACTGTGATTTGGCTAAGTTCAACCTGTTCACCTGCAAACTGCCCGCCGGCGACCCGCCGCATGACCAGGTCGCCCACCCGCGACCGCATCGTTGAAAGGGGAATATAAGCATCCAGATTGTAGTCCCTTGAGTCCAAACTTCCGCCGATTGCCGCCGAGGCGGTGCGTTCGAAGGTTTGCCCGACAACGACATAGAACTCGGTCCCAACCCAGATTGTTTTTCCAATCGGATTCTCGTAAGGGAATAGCTTCTTCGCAGTATCGTGTGCGAGCACGATTACCTTGCGGCCATTATCCCGCGGAGTCAGCCACCGGCCTCTCGCTATTTCCAGCTGATTCAATTCAAGATGATCTTCTACGCACCCAACCAGTTTCGCGTCAGTCGTCAGGTTGTCCCGCCGCAACTCGAACTTCAGTTCCCTCATTGGTACCGTGTCGCTCAAGCCGGGCACAATCTGTTTGATGCGTTCAAAATCCTTGCGTTTCAAGCCGTAATTTTTGATTCTTGAATTTGCATCTTCGCCTTTAACGTTGGGCTCGACGGTTCTGACAATGATATTGTTGGCACCCAACTCAAGAATCTGTTGCTGGGCCTGATAACTGACACCTTCGCCCATGGCAACGAGCCAGATCACGGTCGTTGTCCCAATGAAGATACCCAATGCAGCCAGCCCAGCCCGCATGCGCTGCAAAAGCAAGCTCTTTAAGCCCAATTCAAGGGTATGAAATATTCCCGAGCGAAGCACAGCGATTTAAACCTTTGTCCTCAATTCCTGTTTCCAGTGAAAACCCATCTGAACCCAAACTCCATTGAAAACGTGCCGCAACGAACGCTCGGCAGTGACGGGTGGAACATCCTTGGGTTCACCTCTTTGTAATTCAATATTCGAGTTCTCATTCTCAGTGCGGCTCTGCTGCACTGGTTCCTGCTTATCTGGATCCTGTTGCTCTGGATCCTGTTGCTCTGGATCCTGCGTATCTTCGTTTTCCTCGGTGCTCGGCCTTAGGCTGATCTCTCGTGCCTCCTGCAATGCACCTCTCGGATTGAGCACGACCTCTTCTCCCTCAGCGAGTCCCGATTCAACAATGATCATGACATCATTGCTATCGCCAACCACCAGAGACCTTCGCTCCACTTGCCCGGTAGCTAGACGCACCCAACACAGCGTTCCCTCTACCGTTTCCAGCACTGCCGTCACCGGCACAGTCAGTACATCTTGATAATCTGCCAAGAAAACCTCGACTTCAGCGCTCATGCCAGGGCGTAAACCATCGATTTCCGGCAAACCAACGATGGTGTCGTACTTCACCAGGTTACCGGTCCACCAGCTGGCAGGCTCAGCAACCGCAGCAACTTCTTCTATGGCTCCAACCAATTGCTGTTCGGGAAGAGTAATCGTCGCTCGCAGTCCCAGCTTGACGCGTTCGATCATTGATTCGTGAATCCCCACCTTCACTTGCATATGTTTCAAGTCGGGCATCAATAACAGGGTTTGGTCACGATGCACCGTTGCGCCTTCTTCGACATCTGGCGTTTTCTCCCAACTTCGAGCTGACGGGTAGATCACCATTCCGTCCTTTGGCGCTCGGATTGTGCACAGTTCTTTTTCGGCGAGGGCCAGATCGCGCCGTGTACCGTCCATGATTGCTCTTGCATTGAGCGAGTCGCGTTTCGCCTCCGCTGCTTTCATGGCACCGACTAAACGTTCAAGCTCCTGCGGCTTTGTATAATTTTTCAACACCTCGATGGCGGTCTCCGCTTCCTGTACCGCCAGTTCAGCCTGCGTCACTGCAAATTGTTTTTCCGTCAGTTCAACCTCCGAAACGTAACCCCGCTCAAACATCTGCTGAGCGTGCTGGGCGATATTTCGAGCAACGCGGAGATTTGATTCAGCAATGGCAAGCTCTTTTTCAAGAGATTTCAATTCGATGACGAAGCGTCCTTCTTCGTATTCCTTGACCGCCAGTGCTGCACGCTTCGCATTTGCTCGCATGCTTTCAGCTCCGGAAAGGGACCACAGCGCATACTTTGAGCGTTCGTTGATGGTATCTTCAATCTGCAAGGTATCGAGCCTGACAAGCACCTCACCCTTCTTGACTTCTGCTCCGTTTTCAACAACCCAGATCACGGTATTGTCACCGCGAACTTTATTCTTGACCTCTACATTTTCACGACTTTCCAGTGTGCCCTGCTCAGTGATCGACACAGAAAGATTCTGCCGACCCACGGTGTGCGTGAGAACCTCTTTATAGGATGTAGCCTGACTTGTGCCAGCTTCCGAGTATGTGCGTACGCCAATCCAGATGATTCCCAGCAAGGCGCTTAGAAAAACAAATTTCAAACCCCAAGATCGATTCTTCCGTTTCGTATCACTCACTTTCCGATACCCCCGTGCCAGACCCCAGCAACTGATTACTGTCCCCGTACGCAGCACCTTCGGTCGGCCCCTGTTCCTCGTTTTCTGCCAACACCGCCTGCGGCAACAGGGCCACCTCATCCCCAATATTCAGACCGCTTTCGACGATCAAAAAGACCTCGTTTCCATCCCCGATCAGAATGGGCTTCCTGACAAAGGAATCTCCCGCTTTCACCCAGCAAAAGCAACCATCTTCGGTCTGCATTACTGAAGTGACAGGGATCGTAACGGCATCTTCATAGGAGGCCAGCAGCAAATCGACTTCGGCGGTCATTCCGGGTTTCAGATCGTCCATTGACGGAATATCAACGATCACGTCGTATTTCACAACGTTACCTGTCCACCACCCTGCCGGCTCTGCAACCGAAGCAACAGAACTCACCGTACCATCCAACACTGCATTTGCGAGCGTCACCTTGGCAGTCATGCCAACGTGTACGCGCGAAACCATCGACTCGTGGACCCCAACTTTTACTTGCATTTTTGACAAGTCGGGCATCAACAAAAGCGTCTGGTCTCGACGAACCCCCGCACCCACAGTCACATCCGGGGTGTCCTTCCAAGCCGCGGATGACGGGTAGATCACCAAACCAGGCTTCGTCGCCTTGATCACGCACTGCTCAAGTTCCCTCAATGCCCGATCCCGTCTCCCCTCGTCCATGGCCAAGCCGGCTTCATCCGCCTCTTTCTTGGATTTTGCCGCAGCCAGACTGCCCCAGATCGTTTCCAGACGCATCGTGCGGGTGTATTTCTCCAGAACCGCCAGATCTGTTTCCACCATTTCCAGATCAAGCTTTGCACGCCTCACCGTAAACTCATTACTCTCCACCTCAAGCAAAGTCACATAGCCCTGATTGAACATTGACCTAGTGTTGGTCAGATGAGTTTCAGCCGTTTCGAGATTAGTGCGAGCCACTTTCAGCTGCCGCTCAAGCTTCTGCAACCGTGTTTTGTACTCGCCCATCAGATAAGCGTCTTCGGCAAGCAGACACTGTTTAAGATTGGCTATCGATTCCTCAAGTGTGGCACGAGCGGTATGTGATTCGGTCGTGTGTTTACTGATGGCGTCTTCAACACGCTTGGTATCCAGGCGAACCAGGACATCCCCTTCTTTGACCTCGGTACCAGCATCAATGATATACGTCACCGTGCTGAACCCACGCACCCGACACTTTACTTCAGTGTTGTCCGAACTCTGCACCGTTCCCTGTTCCGAGATGGTGACCTCAAGCAAACGCTTCTGAACCACATGACTCAAGTGCTCTGGGGTGTCCCCGCCGAAAAGGGACGGTATCCACTGAGCATTGCTTCTGCTCAAAAACCAGGCGAAGACGATGACCGTCACGATGCCAGCGGCTACAAACACCTGCGTACGCATACGACGCCTTCCTGTCTGGGACCCGGCATTCGTTTTCTCTAATTCAGCGGACATCTCTATATCACACTTTCAAGCACGCTATCGTTTTTAAAACACAGAAAAACTCGTTCCAAACCAACACGTCCCAACTATCCATCGGATTCATTCTAAACAATTTGAAAGATGCTTTTTACCAGTGGTTACATTTGAATACCAAACCGACGACCAATCAGTACTGCATGCACCGTCAACCAACACAAACCACAAATATGCCTAAACGCAAATCCAGCGGTGGCACTTTACACAAATCCTCGCGTTTTCTGTTCGACAAATCAGCGGGGACTGGCTGGCAACCCACTCGCTGATCTTGATAAGTCGACTACAACTGCCAAACTCCGATTCCATAACGAACACCGTTTAAATGCCTGTATCCTTTGAATCAGCAACTCACCCCGTTACGGACGGTTGCAACTGAGCTGCTTCATCTGTTTCCGGGCTTTCATCCGGACTCTCCTGTTGATTCGTACTGTCCACCTTGTCCAACCCTTCTGACTTCGCTCCGGTATCAGGTATTGGCAACTTGAAATCCTCTGGCAGTGCTTCAACGAAATCCACCACCTCATCTGACACTTCTGGTGGCAACAATTCCAAACCTTCAGCCTGCTCGATGACAGCTTCACTATCAATCAAACCGTGCAAGTCACTACCACTTACTGATTCTTGCAAGTCGGATATCGACCACGCGTCCTCCAACCAACGTCCCTCAGGGTCGAGAGCCATGACACCTAGTTCTCGGGCAAGTCGCATTTTGGCTGCATAATAGCTCAGCCAAGTTGAGAGAAAACGATTCTGCGTATCACGAAGTGATGCCTGTGCCGAGATCAGGTTAATCGCTGCGGTTGGCCCCAACTGAGGCGGACGCTGCCCGGGCTGTGCCGGACGCCCGGGAGCCTCAAGTTGTGCCTGAGTCAAGTCGACACGTCGGATTGCAATAGCAACTGAGCGGCGTTGAATCTCCAGACTCTCTTCAAGTTGTTTGATCTGCCGGAGAATGACTCTTAAGTCAACCTGCAGCGCATCGTGGGACTGGATGAACGAGCGGCGACTGCGTTGGTAGTTGATCAACGCTTCACGATACGCGTTTCGTTCGATCAACCGTGTGAAGGGAGCATCAAACTCCAACCCCAGTCTCAAGTTGGCTGTCGACGCGCGAAATGCCAAAGGATTATTGCGATCAGTTAGCACTGTTCCGGAACTTGTGATATTGAGAGCAGACTGCAGGGCATCAGCGCTCACTGCAATCAGTCGCCAGCTGTCAACCAAAGCTGCCCTGCCATTCATGAAGTCGAGCCGATTCGCCAATGCAATGTCCATGGCAACAGCCGGATCCAGCTCGATAGGTTCGATCGACACACTCTCCAACCTCGCCCGTGCCTGTACAAGAATGGCGTTCTGAGCCAAGCGCTTAAGACCCGCCATGGTGTCGGTAGCACGTTGCCGAATGAGGCGAGGATCTCGTTCCTTTGATGAATCCTCGTCACCAGCCAATTCATCAATCCTGCCCGAAATGGCTTCTGACTCCACCGCAAGCTTTGCAGCATCTCTTTCGAGCAATTTGATTTCTTCCTGCAATTCCTCGCGCTGTTCATCGTCCATGTACTCGATGCGACTGGGAACGTCCGCATGCATTTGCTCGATGTCCTGCAATGCCGACGAAATCAATCGTCCGACCAACTCAGAGATGTGGGCAATCTGTTCAATCACAACGTTAAGTTCATCGAGGCTTACAGCATCAGCGAGATTACCCATAAGTATTTGCTGAGCGGCAATCTGGTCCTGCACCGCCACCGCATCATCAGCGATGAGCTGGAATTTCTTGATCAAAGTGTCATCAAGACCCAGTGGAGTATCTGGAGGCAGTCCCAATGCGTCTTTCTTGTAGTTATCAAAAGCTCGAAGATAAGCGTTCTTTGACAGGAGCAGTGACACTCGCTCAGATTCAATATTTTGTCTGAACTGTTCAACCTGCACCAAATCAATGAGCCCGGCATCGAGAAAGGCTTCCAGGCGACGCAGGCTTTGCACCTGAAGTTTCAAGTTGTCTTCTGCGTTACGGATCTGCTGCTGTTGTTGCAGAAGACCAACAAACCCATTTACACCACCGACCCCAGGAAAGATTGACAACGAGGTATTGCGTGAATTGCGAACGGGTCCACTCACACCTAAATCGCCAACGGCAACCAACGTATAAAAGCCTTGCCGGTATTGGCTGTAAGCTCTCAGATTCGCCAACAGATTGCGTTCACCAAACGTCAATTGCTCCAGCGCTACATCGCGGCCGGCGCCCCTCAACAAAGGCTGAATGAAAGTGAAGTTCGCAATCGAGTTGGCCAAACCAACATCGTCACCCGTGAATTCAACGACAAAAGAGTTCGCAAAACCGACCAACAACTCACCTGCCGTCGCGTACTTCCTCCTAATCTCAATTGGCGAGTTGCCCGTCCCGATCGTCAACCGATTGCCTTCGATACCCTCAAACGGTTCTGTGATGATGTAATTACCCGAGATGCCGTCGTACTGAATCGCAGCCGGAACGATATTGCCGTTATGTCGGTAAAACATTCCCAGCCCACCAAAAAACTGCGTGTCCAACCGAAACCTTTCACGCGTCAC